>VGRF01000006.1 GCA_016875395.1 Deltaproteobacteria bacterium
CCGTCCGCACTCGAGCCTCGGCAATCTCACGCCGGCAGAGTTTGCCGCGCGAGGTCGATCAACAGAGCAACCAGGGGCCGTTCTCTAGAGACCGTTGGTCCGAGAAATGCCAGCAGGTCACACGAGCAGCGCCCACGCGAGGAGCGGCAGCGCGCCGAACGTCGGCTCGTGCGCGGCGTCGTCCGCGGTGTCTTGCGGGAGCCCGCGACGATTGCGCCAGCCGAAGAGCGCGCCGCCGACGGCCGCCCCTGCGATCGCGGCGGGCCCGAAATCGTCGCCGGTGAGCGGGCTCGCGGTGACGAGCGCGCCGACACCGGCGGCGATCGCGAGCTCTCGCATGAGTCGTTGGTGGCGCACGGTTCCTCTTCGGCGGTGCGAATGCGGCGGGTGAGACGGCGCGCTCAGTCTCCGAAGCGACCCAGCACATAGGCCGCGAGCGCGCGGCGCCCGGCTTCATCGAGCGGCGGCGCGGGCATCGGCGGCGTGGGCGCGGCGAAGAACGTCGTGAGGGAGTCGAGGTCGAAGCGCGCGTGGAGCGCCGTCAGCGGCTTGGTGACCATGCCCGGCGCGGCGACGGCGACGTCGTGGCAAGTGGCGCATGCGTTCGCACCCCACGCAGCTTCGCCCTGCGCGATGAGCGCCGCGCGCTCACTCGGGTCGAGCGCGGCGAGGGAATCGCGCCCGGCTGCGGCGGCTGCCTGAGGGGCGGGCGCAGCGCCGCCTGCGGGTCCGGTCCCCTTCGGGCGAATCGCATAGATCGCGCCGCCGTAGTCGTCCGACACGTAGATCGTGCCGCTGTTCGGCGCTTCCACGACATCCACCGGCCGCCCGAAGACTTCGTCGTCGACGAGAAAGCCGCTGAGGAAGTCCTCTTGCGTAACCGCGCCGGCAGCGTCCCAGCGCAGCGCGACGACGCGGTATCCGTCCTTGCGCGTGCGGTTCCAGGAGCCGTGCAGCGCAGCGAGTGCGACGCCGCGGTGGCTCGCCGGCTGCGCCGGGTGCGCCAGGAACGTGATCCCGAGCGGCGCGTTGTGCGCGTTGAACGCAAATGCCGGCGGGATCGAGGCGGCGATGCGCGCCTCCTGGCCGGCGCCGAGATCTGGGTCCGCGATCCGGTCCCCGTTCGCGACCGGCCAGCCGTAATCCCCGCCGCGCACGACGCGGTTCAGCTCGCAGGGCGGGAAGTCGTCGCCGAGCAGGTCGCGGCCGTTGTCGGTCGCGAACAGCTCGTTCGTCACCGGCCGCCAGGCGAAGTCCACGGCGTTGCGCAGCCCACGCGCATAAAGCTCGTAGCCGCTGCCGTCCGGCGCGTACCGCAGCATCGCGGCGCGGCGCTCGTCGTCCTCGAAGCACACGTTGCAGCTCGACCCGACCGTCACGTAGAGCATCCCGTCGGGCCCGATGCCCACGTTGCGCGACCAGTGATTGCCACCCTCCGGCAGTCCGGACACCACGGTCTCCAGGGCGCCGTCGATCGCGCCCGTCGCGACGTCGAAGCGCACCCGGCCCACGGAAGCCGCCTCGCCGACGTAGAGCCAGCCGTCCGGCGACAGCGCGAGGCCGTGGGGGCGCGAGAGGCCGGTCAGCAAGTCCCGGACGGAGTCCGGCGCGCCGTCCTCGTTCTTGTCGCGCGACAGCAGCACCACGCGCCCCTCGCGGGGAATCGAGCCGATCAGGTCGCCGCGCGGCGTGGCCACCAGCATCCGCACGCCCGGGACCACGGAGTACAGCGAAACCTCGTATCCGCTCGCGACCTTCAGTCGCCGGGCGCCCTCCGCGCTGGGCGGCTCGCCGCCCCAGCCGAACAGCGAGTTCATGATCGGGGCATTCACGGCGAACCTGTCGCCGCAGCCGCCGAGGACCGACACGAGAGAGATCACGAGGAGCCAGCGGGTTCGCATAGGCCGCGCAGCATACCGGCGCAAATCCGAGGGGTTGGCGGTTGACACCTGCCGCCTCGAACGAAAAACTGCGCCTCCTTTCGGCGGGCCCTGCCTGGGCTCGCCCGGCACCCGGGGCCGCTCCGCCGGCCCACGTTCGCGAAGGAATCGTCATGGCTCAGCGCATTCGCAAAGGCGACCTCGTTCAGGTGATCGCCGGCAAGGAACGCCGCGACAAGAAGCAAGGCCGCGTGCTCGAGGTCGACCCCGTCGCCGGGCGCGTGCGCATCGAGGGCGTTCGCATTCAGAAGAAGCACCTGAAGCCGCAGCGCAGCAAGAAGAACCCCGCGGGCGGCATCATCGAGCGCGAGGGCTTCATCCACGTCTCGAACGTGATGCTGGTCGACCCGAAGACGGGCAAGCCCGGCCGCGTGGGCTTCGAAGTTCGAGACGGCAAGAAGGTGCGCGTGTTCAAGAAGAGCGGCGAAGTGCTCGCCGAGCCGGCGCGCAAGTGATTAGGGAGTGAACCGTGGCCAAGAAGAGCAAGCGCGAGAAGATCAAGCTCGAGTCGACGGCCGGAACCGGCCACTTCTACACGACGAGCAAGAACCGCATCAACACGCCGGACAAGATGGAGTTCAAGAAGTACGACCCGGTGGCGCGCAAGCACGTCGTCTACAAGGAAGCCAAGCTGAAGTAGCGCGCGGAGTCGCGGGATGAAGCTGCACGACAACGCAACGGCTCCGAACCCGCGGCGCGTGCGGATCTTCCTGGCGGAAAAGGGGATCAGCGTCCCCGTCGCGCAGGTCGACATCTCGAAGTCGGAGAATCGCAGCGGCGAGTTCCGCGCGAAGAATCCGTTCGGGCAGGTGCCCGTGCTCGAGCTCGACGACGGCACCTGCATCTCCGAGAGCGTCGCGATCTGCCGCTACTTCGAGGAAGTGCAGCCCGAGCCGCCGCTGTTCGGCATCGGCGCAAAGGAGCGCGCGCTGGTCGAGATGTGGAACCGGCGCATGGAGCTCGAGCTCTCGATGCCGATCTTCCAGTGCTTCCAGAACACGCACGAGTTCATGAAGAGCCGCATGCCGCAGGTGCCCGAGTTCGGCGCGGTCTCGAAGCAGCGCGCCGAGCGGGCGCTCGGGATGCTCGACGGCATGCTCGCGGATCGGCGCTTCATCGCGGGCGAGCGCTACTCGATCGCCGACATCACCGCGTTCGTCGGCGTCGACTTCGCTCGCGTCGTGAAGATCCGGCCCGCGCCCGAGCACACGAACGTGCTGCGCTGGCTCGCCGAGATGAGCGCGCGCCCCAGCGCAAAGGCGTGACGCGGTAGCTACTCGCGCGTGAGCTCGAGCCGGCGCGGGTCGAAGATGCCCTTGCGCGCGAGGCCGCGTTCGAGGCGGCGTCCGGCGGCGTCTTCGATCGCGATCACGTAGGCCATCACCTCGGGCTGCGCGCCGCACTGCTCGCGGTAGACCATGTAGTCCACGCCCACGCGGTAGGCGCCGGCTTGCGGCGCCGCGAACACGACCTACTCGATGCGCGGCGTCTTCGAGTCGCAGCGCACGTCGGCGACCAGCCGCCCGCCCGCGGCGGCGCGCTCGTTCGCGAAGTAGATCGTCTCGGCGAGCGGATCGGTCACGTACAGATCGAGGTCTGCCTGCGCGCCGAACGCGAGGCGGATGCGCAGCGCGCCGCCACTGGGGAGCGGCGCCTCGGCGAGCGCGGCCTCGAGCTGCGCTGCCTCCGCCTCGAGTGCGGGCGTCCACTGCGCGGGTGCCCGCAGCTCGCGCGATTGCGCGCTCGCGAGCGAGGCGAAGAGCAGCGCGGCGAGCGCAAGGAGCGCGATCGCGGCGGTAACGTGTGCGCGTCGTCTCGCGTTGTGCGCAGGAGGCCTCGTCATGACGCGATTCTCGCGTATCTCGCTTCGACGCAGGGGGGCGCGCGTGGTCCACGGAAAGATTGCGCTGGGGATGTCCTTGCGTGGCTCGCTGCGGCTCGCACTCGCTCTGGTCGTTGCGGCAACACTCGGCGCCTGCGACGCGGGCAATCCCGCGGAGAAGCTGCACCGCTACGAGGTCGAGGGCGTCGTGCAGGACGTCGACGACGCGCACAAACAAGCGCTGATCGACCACGAAGAAGTGCCCGGCGTGATGCCGGCGATGACGATGAGCTTCGACGTGCCCGACGCGGCCGTGTTCGAGAAGCTCGCGCCGGGCCAGCGCATCGCGTTCACGCTCGAGATTCGCGACCGCGTGTTCCGCATCATCGACGCCGAGGTGCTCGAAGAGAAGGCGGCGCCCGGCCGCCCCGGCGCGATCGCGGGCGTCGTCGAGGACCTCGCGCCCGACTTCGCGCTCACTGATCAAGCCGGCGCGGAAGTCACGCTGGCGAGCCTGCGCGGGAAGACGCTGCTGATCGACTTCATCTACACGCACTGCCCCGGCCCGTGCCCCGTGCTGACCGGCCGCCACGCGCAGATCCAGCGCGAGCTCGCGCCCGAGATTCGCGCGCGCACGCACTTCGTCTCGATCAGCCTCGATCCGGAGCGCGACACGCCCGAGGCGATGGCGAGCTACGCGCGCGTTCGCGGCGCGGACCTCGCGAGCTGGTCGTTCCTCACGGGCGAGCCCGAGCGCGTGCGCGATGTGCTCGCGCGCTACGGCGTGTTCGCGCAGAAGAGCAAGAACCCCGGCGAGGTCGACCACGTCGTGGTGACGCTGCTCGTCGACGGCAAGGGGCGCGTGGTGAAGCGCCTGTTCGGTGTCGAGGACAGCGTGAAGGACGTGAAGCAGGCGCTCGTCGAGATCGCCTCCGCTTCCTAGGGATGGAGCTGTCGCCGCGCGCGATCGAGCTGCGCCTCGCGCGAGAGCCGCGCGCGGTGCTCGCGACGCTGCGCGCCGACGGCAGCGCAGCGCTCGTGCCGATCGTGTTCGCGTGGGTGAGCGGCGCGCTCTGGTCGCCGATCGATGGCAAGCCCAAGCGCGGCGCCGCGCTCGCGCGGGTCGCGAACCTGGCGCGGGACTCCCGCGTGAGCGTGCTGCTCGACGCCTACGCCGAGGATTGGTCGCGGCTCTGGTGGCTGCGCGTCGAAGGCGTGGCGCGGGCCACCAGCGCCAGCATCGCGCCTGCGGAGGCGGCGCTGCGCGCGAAGTACTCGCAGTACGCGGCGACACCGCTCCACGTGGGCGCTGCGCAGTTGTTACGGATCGAGCCGGCGCGCGTGGCGAGCTGGGCGGCGTCAGCCGAGGCGGTGCGCGCCGCAGAGGAGGATCGATGAGCAGCGTGGCGTTCCTGTGTCTCGGCGCGATGGGCCGCCCGATGGCGGGCCACCTCGCGCGCGCGGGGCACGCAGTCGTCGCCTACAACCGCACGCGCGGGAAGGCGGAGGCGTGGGCCGCCGAGTACGGCGGGCGCGTCGCTTCGACGCCGCGGGACGCCGTGAGCGGCGCAGAGTTCGTGTTCGCTTGCACGGGCAACGACGCCGACCTGCGCGAGATCACGCTCGGCGCGCAGGGCGCCTTCGCCGCGCTCGCGCCCGGCGCGGTGTTCGTGGATCACACGACTGCATCGCCAGCCCTCGCGCGCGAGCTCGCGGCCGAAGCCGAGAAGCGCGGCGCGCACTTCGTCGACGCGCCGGTCTCGGGCGGGGAAGAGGGCGCGAAGCGCGGGCAGCTGAGCATCATGGCCGGCGGCGACGCCGCGGCCTTCGAGCGCGCGCGCGAAGTGTTCGCTTGTTATGCCAAGGCTGCGCTCCTGATCGGGCCGAGCGGCGCGGGCCAGCTCACCAAGGCGGTGAACCAGCTCTGCATCGCCGGCGTGCTGGCGGGCCTCTCCGAAGGCCTCGCGTTCGCGGAGAAGTCCGGCCTCGATCTCACGCGCGTGATCGAGGCGGTCTCGAAAGGCGCGGCACAGTCATGGCAGCTCGACAACCGCGCGCGCACGATGGCCGAGCGCCGCTACGACTTCGGCTTCGCGGTGGACTGGATGCGCAAAGACCTCGGCATCGCCTTCGCCGAGGCCGCGCGGATCGGCGCGAGCGTCGACGCCGCGCGCGCGGTCGACGCGCTCTACGCGCAGCTCCAGCGCGGCGGCGGCGGGCGGCGTGACACGTCGAGCTTGATCGAGGCGGTGCGGTAGGCGCCGCGAGGCGGCGCCGAGCGGAGTCGGCTCCGGCTGAGCTGACGCGCTCGGACAGCGCGGCGGCTACGTTGCGCGCCCTTTCCGCACCGGGAGCTGCGCGCCATGGCCGACTTCGTCTTCACCATGCACGACCTGCGCAAGGTCGTTCCGCCGGATCGCGTGATCCTCGACGGCATCACGCTCGCGTTCTTGCCCGGCGCGAAGATCGGCGTGCTCGGGCCCAACGGCTCGGGCAAGAGCTCGCTGCTGCGCATCATGGCGGGCGTCGACAAGGACTTCCTCGGCGAGGCGCGCCCGCACCCGGCGCTGAAGATCGGATACCTCGCGCAGGAGCCGCAGCTCGATCCCACGAAGGACGTGAAGGGCAACGTCGAAGACGGCGTCGCGTCGGTCAAGAACTTGTTGGTGCGCTTCGAAGAGATCAGCGCGAAGTTCGCCGAGCCGCTCGAAGATGACGAGATGAACAAGCTGCTGGAAGAGCAGGGCCGTCTTCAGGATCAGATCGACGCGGTGAACGGCTGGGAGCTCGATCACACGCTCGAGATCGCGATGGACGCGCTGCGCCTCCCGCCGGGTGACGCCGACGTGACGAAGCTCTCGGGCGGCGAGCGCCGCCGCGTCGCGCTGTGCCGCCTGCTGCTGTCGAAGCCGGACATGTTGTTATTGGACGAGCCCACGAACCACCTCGACGCCGAGTCGGTGGCGTGGCTCGAGCACTTCCTGCAGGAGTACCCGGGCACCGTCGTGGCCGTCACGCACGACCGCTACTTCCTCGACAACGTCGCGGGCTGGATCCTCGAGCTCGATCGCGGGCGCGGCATCCCGTATCAGGGCAACTACACCGGCTGGCTCGAGCAGAAGAAGGCGCGCCTCGCAGTGGAGGAGAAGCAGGCCGGCGCGCGCCAGCGCACGCTCGATCGCGAGATGGAGTGGATCAAGATGTCGCCGCGCGCGCGGCAGTCGAAGAGCAAGGCGCGCATCCGCGAGTTCGAGGCGCTGCGCCAGCAAGAGGAAGCGCGCCTGCCCGAGACGGTCGAGATCAACATCCCCGCCGGTCCGCGCCTCGGCGACGTCGTGATCGAGTCGAAGAACCTGATGAAGGGCTACGGCGACCGCCTGCTGATCGATGACCTCACGTTCAACCTGCCCGCCGGCGGCATCGTGGGCGTGATTGGCGCGAACGGCGTGGGCAAGAGCACGCTGTTTCGCATGCTCGTCGGCGAGGAGAAGCCCGACACGGGATCGATCCGCCTCGGCGAGACGGTGAAGCTCGCCTACGTGGACCAGAGCCGCGACGCGCTCGCGCCTAACAAGTCCGTGTGGGAGGAGATCAGCGGCGGCGCCGAGCGCATCCCGCTCGGCAAGCGCGAGATCGCATCGCGCGCCTATGTCTCGTCGTTCGGATTCAAGGGCGCGGACCAGCAGAAGCGCGTGGGCGAGCTGTCGGGCGGCGAACGCAACCGCGTTCACCTCGCGAAGCTGCTGAAGAGCGGCGGCAACGTATTGTTACTGGACGAGCCGACCAACGACCTCGACGTCGACACGCTGCGCGCGCTCGAAGACGCGCTGGTCGGCTTCGCGGGCTGCGTCGTGGTGATCTCCCACGACCGCTGGTTCCTCGACCGCATCGCGACGCACATGCTGGCGTTCGAGGGCGACTCGCACGCCGAGTGGTTCGAGGGCAACTATCAGGAGTACGAGGCCGACTACAAGCGCCGCAAGGGCGCCGAGGCGGACCAGCCGCACCGCGTGCGCTTCAAGAGCTTGCATCGCTGAGGTGCTCGGGTGCCCCGAGTACGCTGGGCCGCGAGCGAGTGTCTGATCGGCTCGTGCTCCGCGAGCGCGAGGTGCGATCTGTCCCTGTGAAGCAGTTCACACGGAGCGGATCGACGAACAAGCATCGTAGAGTCGTCGTCCTTGAGGTCGCCCATGGCGCGCCCGAAGCAGCCAAAGCCCGCCAACGCCAATACCTCCGACCTCGACTTCCGCGCCAAGCTCTGGGCCTCCGCCGACGCGCTCCGTAACAACATGGACGCGGCCGAGTACAAGCACGTCGTGCTGGGCCTGATCTTCCTGAAGTACATCTCCGACGCCTTCGAGGAGCAGCACGCGAAGCTCATCGCGGAGAAGGCGAGCGGCGCCGATCCCGAGGATCCCGACGAGTACCGCGCCCAGAACATCTTCTGGGTTCCCCCCGAGGCGCGCTGGACGCACCTGAAGGCGCAGGCTCGGCAGCCGACGATCGGCCGGCTCGTCGACGACGCGATGGGCGGCATCGAGCGCGACAACCCGGTGCTGAAGAACGTCCTGCCGAAGGAGTACGCGCGCCCCGCGCTCGACAAGGAGCGACTCGGCCAGCTCATCGACCTGCTCAGCAACATCAAGGTGGGCGACGAGGCCAGCCGCGCGAAGGACGTGCTCGGCCGCGTCTACGAGTACTTCCTCTCCCAGTTCGCGGGCGCCGAGGGCAAGAAGGGCGGCGAGTTCTACACGCCGCGCTGCGTGGTGAAGCTGCTCGTCGAGATGATCGAGCCCTACCGCGGCCGCGTGTACGACCCGTGCTGCGGATCGTCGGGGATGTTCGTGCAGTCGCTCGAGTTCATTCGCGCGCACGCGAACGGCAATGGCAACGGCAGCAAGAAGAAGGCGGACGTCTCGATCTACGGGCAGGAGAGCAACTACACGACCTGGCGGCTCGCGAAGATGAACCTCGCGATCCGCGGCATCGACGGGCAGATCGCGCACGCGCGCGCATGACTCCCGCTGACGCCATCGCACGGCTTCGCGCCGCGCTCGACGCGGCGATCGTCGGCCACGACGACGCGAAGACGGCGCTCGTGCTCGCGCGGCTCGCGCGCCAGCACGCGTTGTTGATCGGCCCGAGCGGCTGCGGCAAGAGCGCGCTCGCGGAGGCGTGGCTCGGCGCCGCGGGCGGGAGCGCCGCGCGCATCGCGTTTCATCGCGACACGCGCGCGGCGGCGCTGCTCGGGGATGTCGCGCTCGTGCGCGAGCCGCACGCGCGCGGCGAGCGCATCGCATTGCGCACGCTGCCGAGTGCGCTCGCGCGCGCCGAGCTGTGGCATCTCGACGACCTCGAGCGCGCGCCCGGCGAGGCGCTCGCGCCGCTGCTGCGCATGCTCGCCGAGCGCGAGGGCCCGCACGGCGCACTGCCGCTCGCGAGCGCCGTCGCGACGCTGCTACCGCGCTGGCAGTCGCGCCACGCCGACCCGCCCGAGCCCGCCCAGCTCGACCGCTTCGCGCTGCAGGTGCGCATGCACGGCCTCGCGCTCGCGAGCGACCCGACGCAGGCGAGCGCGCTGCTCGCGCGTGCGAGTGAGCTGCAAGCGGATGCGAGGGGGAAAGATCCCGACCCCACGACGTGGCACTTCGCGATCGCCGCTTCCCCGGCCGCCGCTGCTCGCGTCGCGCTGCCCGCCGCCGTCCTCGCCGATTGGCACGCGCTTTGGCGCCGCATCGCGCAGCTGTGCGCGAGCGCGGGCGCGCAGCTTCCCAGCGATCGCGTCGTCGCGGCGATCGGCCTCGCGGTGCTGCGAGCC
Source organism: Deltaproteobacteria bacterium (assembly GCA_016875395.1). Lineage (NCBI taxonomy): Bacteria > Pseudomonadati > Myxococcota > Myxococcia > Deltaproteobacteria bacterium. The sequence goes on from VGRF01000006.1 coordinate 9,581, forward strand.
CACGCGCTGCTGCACGCGCGCAGCGAAGCCGCGCGCGCGGATCTGCGCGCGGCGCGCTTCATGCTCGCCGCGCGCGTGCCTGAGTCGTTACTGCGCGCGGCCGAGCAGCTCGTGGAGCGCGCGGCGGCCGGCGAGCTCGCGCCGCCTTCCACGACGCCGCGCGCGGGTCGCGCCGTGGCGGGTGACGCGGGCGGCCGCGCGCGCATACCGCCCACGGAGCGGCGCGAGGCCGAGCGGAGCGCGCTGCTCTCGCCGCTCGCGCCGCTGCGGCATCGCCCCGAGCCGGCGGACGTGTCGCGCCTGGTGCGCGCGCTCGCAGGCCGGATCGATCGCGCGAAGGCGGAGCGCGCCGCGGACCCGGGCGGCTCGCCGCGCCGGCGTGCGCCGCTGCGCCGGCTCGACGACGCGCTCGACGCGGACGCAGCCGAGCTGCTGCTGTGGGCCGACGGCGCGTGGCCGAGTGGCCCGGCGCTGCTGCGCCGCGAGCGCCGCAGCGAGGGCGGCGCACTCGCGCTGCTGCGCGACATCTCCGCCTCGATGGAAGGCGCGCGCACGCGGCTCGCGGCGGACGTGATTGCCGGCATCGTGCGCGCCGCAGGGAAGCGGCGCATGCGCATCGGCTACGTCGAGTTTCATCACGACGCGGAGCCGCTGCTCGTGGACGGCGCGCTCTTTCATCGCCGCACGCGCGCGCTGCTGGAACGCGCGCGGCTCGCTCGCGCCGAGGGGCGCACGAGCTACGAGGCGCCGCTGCGGGTCGCGCTCGCCGCCCTACGCGCGCTCGGCCAGCGCGGCGGGCACATCGTGCTGCTGACCGACGGCATGCCGGTCGTCGGCGACGCGCGCGTCACGCGCGAGCGCGCGCTCGCGCAAGAGCTCGGCGCTCGCATTCATACCGTGTTCCTCGGCACCGAAGAGATGCCCGCGCTCTTGCCCGAGCTTGCGGGCGAGACGGGTGGCATCTGCTTCCGCGCCGTTCGCGAGCGCTCGCGGGTCACCCTCGTTCCGGCGCAGCCGCCGCGCGCCGTCGCGCCGCTGCGCGCCGTGCGATAGAGACGCGCGCGATGGACGCCGCCCTCGCACGCGAACGCATCCGCGCCGTAGCCGCACAGCTCGACGCGTTCGTCGTGGGCCACGACGAGGCGAAACGCGCGCTCGTGCTCGCGCTCGTGTGCCGCGAGCACATCTATCTCGAAGGTCCGCCCGGCGCGGCGAAGACGCGCATGGCCGAAGTCGCCGCGCGCGCCGCGGGGCTCGGCTTCTTCTTCTATCAGCTGCACCGCGACACGCGGCTCGCCGAGCTCGTGGGCGACACGGTGCTCGAGCGCGCGCCGCTGCCGAGCGGGGGCGAGCGCATCGCGCAGCGCGTTCTGCCCGGTGGCATCGCGACCGCCGAGGTGTGCGTGCTCGACGACATCTCGCGCGCGCCCGGCGAGGCGCTCAACGTGTTGTTACGGCTGCTGCAGGAGCGCAAGCTCGGCGACGTCTCGATCCCGCTGCTGACGGCGATCGCCACGAGCAACCCGCAGCGCGACGAGTACTACAACGAGCCCCTGGACCCCGCGAACCTCGACCGCTTCGCGCTGCAGCTGCGCGTGCCGGGCCTGCTCGGCGCAGAAGACCTCGCGCCCGCGCGCGAGCTGGTCGAGCGCGCGGCGTCCGGCGCGCTCGCGGAAGACCCGCGCGCGAGCGCGGTCTGCGATCGCGGCGCGCTCGACGCCGCATTCGCCGCCATCGCGCGAATCGCGGTCCCGCCGCGCGCGCGCGATGCCCTGCTCGAAGCGCTGCGCATCCTGCGCGCCGAGTACGGCTGCGACGAGACGAACTCGCTGCTCACGGACCGCACGTTCCTCGTGAAAGCGGTGAAGCTGCTGCGCGGCAGCGCTTGGCTCGCGGGCCGCAGCGAAGTTGCGAGCGACGACCTCGCGGTGCTGCGCTGGATGACCACCTTTCGCGTGCCGGAAGAAGCGCACGAGAAGATCGAGGAAGTGATCGCGCGGGTCGCGTGAGTCGCACTAGGCTGCACCGCCCGAAGGGGAGTACCACACCGAGCAACGACCGATCGCAGCTCGTGAAGCCGCAAGCGGCCGAGCGGTGCCCAGCGCCGCAGACCGCGCGCAGCGAGGCGAAGCCGAGCGGAGCTCGCAAAGGAGTGGGCGTGAAGATCCGTGTGAACGTGAATGGCGAAGCGCAGGAGGACGACGTCGCTCCGCGCACGCTGCTCGTGCATTGGCTGCGCGAGAACCTCGCCCTGACCGGTACGCACATCGGCTGCGAGACGACGCTGTGCGGCGCGTGCACCGTGCACGTAGACGGCATGGCGGTGAAGAGCTGCACGATGCTCGCGGTGCAGGCCGACGGCTGCGACGTGCGCACGATCGAGGGCATGGGCGAGCTCGACGCGCTGCATCCCGTGCAGCGCGGCTTCTGGGAAGAGCACGGGCTCCAGTGCGGCTACTGCACGCCCGGCATGATCATGGCCGCCTCCGCGCTGCTCGCGCAGAACGCGGATCCGAGCGAGGCGCAGATTCGCCACGCGCTCGAAGGCAACATCTGCCGCTGCACCGGCTATCAGCAGATCGTGAACGCGGTGCAGCACGCGGCGCGGCTCGCGCGGGAGGGCAAGTGATGCCCGTGAAGCCGATCCACGTGGGCGAGCGCATCAAGCGGCGCGAGGACCCGCGCCTGATCCGCGGCATGGCCACCTACACCGATGACGTGAAGCTGCACGGCATGCTGCACGCGGCGTTCGTGCGCAGTGATTATGCGGCGGGGCGCATCGTGAAGATCGATGCGACGCGCGCACGCGCACTGCCCGGCGTGGCCGCGATCTACACCGCGGACGACCTGCGCGGAAACGTCGGGCAAACCCCGGCGTGGGTCGTGCTGCCCGGCATGAAGCACGCGCCGCATCCGCTGCTCGCGGACGGCGAGGTGCGCTACGTCGGCCAGCCCGTCGCGGTGGTCGTGGCGAAGGACAAGTACGCGGCGCGCGATGCGGCGCTGGCGGTCGAGGTCGAGATCGACTCGCGCGATGCGGCCGTCGATCCCGAAGCGGCGCTGCAGCCTGGCGCGCCGCTCGTGTATCCGGAGTTCGGAACGAACCTCGCCGCGACGATCTCGAATCCGCACGCCGACACGGAGCGCCTCTTCGCCGAAGCGCACGGCACGCTCACGCTGAAGCTGCTCAATCAGCGCGTTGCGCCGGTGCCGATGGAAGGGCGAGCGGTCGTCGCGCATTGGGAAGAGGGCCCGCAGAAGCTCACGCTGTGGACCTCGACGCAGACGCCGCACGCCGCGAAGCAGAACGTCGCGATCTGTCTCGGCATCCCCGAGCTGCGCGTGCGCGTGATCGCGCCGGAAGTCGGCGGCGGCTTCGGGCAGAAGATTCCGACCTACGGCGAGGAGTGCCTCTTGCCGTGGATCTCGAAGAAGCTGCGCCGCCCCGTGAAGTGGGCGGAGACGCGCACCGAGAACCTCGCGAACGCCGCGCACGGGCGCGGCCAGGTGACGACGCTCGACGTCGCCTACGACCGCGACGGGCGCGTGCTCGCGCTGCGCGGCAAGACGATCGCCGAGATGGGCGCCTTCGTTTCGATGCTCGGTGCGCTGATCCCCACCTTCACGCATCTGCTCGCCGCGGGTCCGTACACGATTCGCGCCGTGTCGTGGGAGACGAGTTGCGTCTACACGAACACGATGGCGACGGACGCCTACCGCGGCGCGGGCCGGCCCGAGGCCGCCTATTACGTCGAGCGCGCGATGGACGCGATCGCGGCCAAGCTCGGCCTCGATCGCGTCGAAGTGCGCCGGCGCAATCTCATCGCGCCGGACGCGTTCCCGTATCACGCGCCGACCGGCGCCGTGTACGACAGCGGGAATTATCAGGCGTGCCTCGAGAAAGCAGTCGCGCGCTTCGACTACACGGGCGCGATCGCCGCGCGCGATCGCGCGCGCAGCGAGGGCAAGCTCGCCGGTATCGGTGTCGCGACGTTCACCGAGGTGTGCGGGCTCGGGCCCAGCACCGGCACCGCGGCGCCCGCACGCGCGGGCTTCTGGGAGAGCGCCGAGCTGCGCGTCGAGCCCACCGGCGCGGTCACCGTAATGACTGGCGCCTCGCCGCACGGGCAGGGCCAGGAGACGGCGTTCGCGCAGATGGTCGCGGACTACTTCGGCATCGACATCGACTCGGTGAACGTGATCCACGGCGACACCGACGTCGTGACCCACGGCGTCGGCACCTTCGGCAGCCGCGGCCTCGTGGTCGGCGGCACCGCGGTGCACATGGCGGCGCAGAAGATCCTCGCGAAGGCGAAGCGCATCGCCGCGCACCTGCTCGACACCACCGAAGAGCGAGTGAACGTGGACGGCGGCGTCTTCAGCGTGGTCGGCGGGGCGCGCAAGCTCACGTTCGCCGACGTCGCGAGCGCGGCGCACACCTGGGGCGTGGCGGTGCCGGGCGAGGAGCCGGGCCTCGAAGCCGTCGCGCGCTTCGAGCCGAGCGGCACCACGTTCCCGTTCGGCGTGCACTTCTGCACCGTGACGATCGACAGAGAGACGGGCCAGCTCGCGATCGAGCGCTTCGTCTCCGTCGACGACGTGGGCAACATCATCAACCCGCTGCTCGCGGACGGACAGCGCCTCGGCGGAATCATCCAAGGTCTCGGTCAGGCGCTCTGCGAAGAGGTCCGGTACGACGAGAGCGGCCAGCTGATGACCGCGACGTTCATGGACTACGCGATGCCGCGCGCCGCGATGTTCCCGCGCATCGAGCTCGACTCGACCTGCACGCCGAGCCCGCTCAACCCGCTCGGCGCAAAGGGCATCGGCGAGCTCGGCACGATCGGGTCAACGCCGTGCCTCGTGTCCGCGGTGCTCGACGCGCTCGCGCCGCTCGGCGTCTCGCACGTGGACATGCCGCTCAAGCCCGAGAAGCTGTGGCGGCTGATTCAGCAGGCGGGCGCAAGCCGTGCGTAGCGCGGCGCGCAGCGAGCCGAAGGCGAGCGAAGCTCACCAGATTGGAGCCGCACGATGATCCCGGCGGAATTCGACTACGCCGCGCCGCGCACGCTCGACGAAGCGGTGCGGCTGTTGTCAGGGACCGAGGGCGCGAAGGTGCTCGGCGGCGGCATGAGCCTGATTCCCGCGCTGAAACACCGCCTCGCCGAGGCGCCGCTGCTCGTGGATCTCGGCCGCGTCGCGGGGCTCGACGCGATCGCGGTGAGCGGGGGCCGCATCCGCATCGGCGGACGCGCGACGCACGCCGCCGTGATGACGCACCCCGAGCTCGCGCGCGTGCACGCCTTCGCCGAAGCCGGCGCCGTGCTCGCCGACCCGCAGGTGCGCAACCGCGGCACGCTCGGCGGCTCGCTCGTGCACGCCGACCCCGCAGCCGACTGGCCGGCGGTCTTCATCGCCCTCGGCGGCGAAGCGACGCTCGTGTCCGCGACAGGCACGCGCACGGTCGCCGCGGATGCGTTCTTCCAGAGCCTGATGACGAGCGCCGTGCAGGAAGGCGAGATCCTGAGCGAAGTGAGCTTCCCCGTTCCCAACCACAAGACCGGCACGGCCTACACGAAGCTGCGCCAGCCCGCGTCGGGCTTCGCGATCGTGGGCGTCGCCGCGTGCATCACCGCAGAGCGCACCGGCGTGATCGACGACGCGCGCATCGGCGTCACGGGCGTGAACGGCGTGCCGTTCCGCTCGAAGTCGCTCGAAGCGAAGCTGCGCGGCAAGGCCGTCAGCGGCCCGGCGCTGCGCGCGTTCTGCGCGGAGATCGCGGAGGCGGACCCGCTCGAGGACATGCACGCCTCGGCGGAGTATCGGCGGCACCTGTTAGGGGTGTTCGCGGCGAGGACGATCGAGCGGGCGATTCAGAGGGCGCAGCAGGGGTAGGAGCCGCACGACGCAAGCTCAGCGGATGGCGCTGAGCAGCCCCTCCGCGCGTCGAATCGCCGCGTCCTGATGCGGCTGCAAGTCCTGCCCGCCCATGCCGGCGAAGAACTCGAGGAACGGATCTGCGACGCCGGTCCGGATGCCCGACAGCTCCTCGATCACGGCGAGCCAGCAGAACGGAACGTGCGCGGTCGAGTAGCCGCCTTCGTGCGAGAGGATCAGGCGCCCGCCGCAAAGCTCGTCGGCCGCGGCCAGCAGCGACTGCGCGAGCGCGCGGAAGGTCGCGCTCGTCGCGAGCATGCGGCCGAGCGGATCCATCGCGCCGCCGTCGAAGCCCGACGCGACGAAGATCGCTTCGGGGCGGAAGCGGCGCAGCGCGGGCACCACCACGCGCTCGAAAGCGGCGACGTAAGCGCCGTGCCCGGAGCCGGGCGGGAGCGGCAGGTTCAGGTTGAAGCCCTTGCCTGCGCCTTCGCCGTCGTGCTCGAAGAAGCCGCGGCCGGCGGGGAAGTAATTGTCCTGGTGCAGCGAGATCGTGAGCACGCTCGGGTCGCGCAGGAACGCGCTCTCGGTGCCGTTGCCGTGGTGCACGTCCCAGTCGACCACGGCGACGCGCGAGAGCCCGCGCTGTTCGCGCGCGTGCTTCACCGCGATCGCGACGTTGGAGAAGATGCAGAAGCCCATCCCGAGATCGGACTCGGCGTGGTGGCCGGGCGGGCGCACGAGCGCGTAGACGTTGCGCACGCGGCCGTCGAGCACCGCGTCCGTCGCCGCGAGCGTCCCGCCTGCGGAGAGCAGGGCGATCTCGTAGCTGCCAGGCCCGAACGGTGTGAGCGCGCCCGCGTCGCCGCCGTTCTCGGCGCTGAGCTTCTTCACGCGCTCCACGTACTCGCGCGTGTGGACGCGCAGGATCTCGTGCTCGCTCGCCATGCGCGGCTCGATGCGTTCGAGTCGCGCGAGCAGCCCCGACACTTCGAGCAGGCCCTTCAGCCTGCGCTTGGTGTCGGGGTTCTCGGCGTGGCGATCCGGCTCGACCATCCCGCCGGCAGGAATGAAGCCCGCCGCCGAGCGAGTGTCGTGCCAGAGATATCGCTCGTGAAAGACGAAGCCAGTTCGAGCCACTCTTGCGCCGCCTTCAGAACTTGTAGGTGAAGTCGATGCCGTACGTGCGGGGCGCGCCGCGCTGGAAGTAGTCGAGCAGGAAAGGATTGATGTTGAGTCCGTACACGTTGTAGTACTCGTCGGTCAGGTTCTTCACCCAGCCCGCGATCGTGTAGTGCTCCGAGTCCCACGCGAGTCGCATGTTGAGCAGCCAGTAGGGCTTGCTGCCTGCGTCGAGCTGCGGCGAAGCCGGAATGCGGCCCTAGTACATGTCGTACTGCCAGTTGCCCATGTAGTTCGCGTCGAAGCGGGCGATCAGCGAGCCGGCTTCGCGCTGCAGCAGCGTGAAGTCGTTGCCGATCGTGAACGTGAAGTCCGGCGCGTTCTGGAACTCGTTGCCGCAGATGTCGACGTTCGTGACCTGGTTCAAGATCTGGCCGTCGTCATACAGCGTGTCGAGCCAACCAAACGAGGAGTCGACACGCCACCAATCGGCGAGTTGGCCGAGCAGCTCCGCCTCGATGCCGTAGAGCCGGCCGTCGACGTTGCGCAGGTACGACGTGACCTGGATGACTTCCTGGATCTGCTGGTTCTTGTAGTCGTAGTAGAAGAAGGCGCCGTTCAGCTGCACGCGATCGCCGAACAGGCGCGACTTGAGTCCGACCTCGTAGGCGTCCACTTGCTCCGGGTCCGCGAGGTACACCTGGCTCGTGCCCTGATAAGCGAGCGCGTTGTATGCACCGGCGCGGTAGCCGCGGCTGTAGCTCACGTAGGTCGAGATCGAGTCAGTGATTTGGAAGCGCCCGATCACGCGCCCCGTCACGCGGCGCGTCTGCTCGCTCTGCTCCACGGCCGGCAGGCTCGGGTCGTACGGGAAGCTGTACGGCACCGTCGTCGCCACGATCGCGCTGCGATCCGAGCTCATCACGTAGGTCTTGCCGTCGTAGTACTCGAGCGTGTCCCACGTGTACCGGATGCCGGCGATCAGGGTGAACCACTCGGTGAGGTCGTATTCCGCCTCGGTGTAGAGCGCGAAGGACGGGCGCGAGAGCTTGTAGAACTGGTCGAGCTGCACGGGCGAGAGCGGCAGCGCGTTCACACCGGGAATGCAGTTCACCGGATCGATGAAGCCCCGGCCGTCCCACCATCCCGTCGCGGCGAACGGGCGATCGCTCGCGGCGATGCCGAAGGCCGGTGCCAGCACCGAGAACAGCGCGCCGCCGACCGGCACCGAGCCGCAGGCCGCAGTGCCGTCCGGAATGGACGCGATACCGACCGCGAGTGGCGCATTGAAGAAGCCCACGGGCACGCCGAAGTCTTCGACGAGGAAGTTGAAGAAGTCGGGCTGATTATGGGTCTTCGTGCGATCGCGGCCGGCATAGAAGCCGCCCACGACCCTCAGGCGATCACCCGTGTAGTTCACGCGCAGATCTTGGTTCCAGCTCTTGCTGCGCGTGTCGTAACGGATCGCGCACATGTTGTACGGCGAGCCGTCGCAGTCGAAGGGCAAGAGGTCGTAGTGCGCGACGTCGAAGCCCGTGATGGACGTGAAGTCGATCGTGTCGTTGAGCGAGTAGTTCAGCGTCAGAACGCCACCGCTCGTCGACGTGTAGTACTCGCCCTGCGTGTCGGCCTCGACCTCGTTCTTGCGCAGCGCGCGTCCCGGTGTCGCGCCCTTCGGTCGCGCGGGATTGAAGCGGTTGTACCCGAGCAGCATCGTGCCGTCGGGGTTCTGGCCGATGCCGACGGGCGCGTCGCCGCGCGGGTCGTCCTGCGAGGTGTAGAGCTTGAACGTCGCTTCGAAGTCCTCGCTGGGCGCCCACAACAAGGTGAGGCGAGCGCCGAACGAGTCGGTGGTGCCGTAGTCGCGGCCATCGAAGGGATCCTTCGTGTAGCCGTCGCCCTGCGTGATCTGGCCGGCGACGCGCACGCCGAGCTGCCCCTCGATCAGCGTGTATTCGGCGGCGCCCGCGAGTCGCCACGTGCTTTAGTTCGCGTAGCCCGCGCTCACTTCGCCCGTCGCTTCGCCGAGGCTCGGCTTCTTCGTGAAGAAGTTCACCGCGCCGCCCGTGGTGTTGCGGCCGAACAGCGTGCCCTGCGGGCCGCGCACGACCTCGATGCGCTCGAGGTCGAAGAGCTGCCCGCCGTGGCTCGCGCGCAGGCTCTGGTAGACCTCGTCGACGTACACGCCGACCGGCGAGGCCGTCGTCGAGTTGAACTCGTTGGCTACCGAGATGCCGCGCAGCGAGAAGTTCGGCTGCGTCTTCCCGTAGGCCGTCGTGACCTGAAGATTCGGCAGCGCGCCCATCAGGTCCATCGTGTTCGTGATGTTGCGGTCGACGAGGTCGTCGCCTGTCAGCGCGGAGATCGCGATTGGCACGTCCTGGACGTCCTGCGCGCGCTTCGTCGCCGTCACGACGATCTCTTCGAGGCCTTCGTCTTCGGGAGCTGGTGCGGCTTCTTGCGCGAGCGCAGCCGAGGCAAGTGCGATGAATGACACGCTCACGCGCCGCGCGAGCGAACGGCGAACGTCGAGCATCGTGGTCCCCCTGCCGAGCGGCGCCGAGCGCCGCAAAGAATCCAAGCGGCTTCCTACCACAGCGTGCGCGCGCGGCGCACCGGACTGTGCGTGGGTCCTCTCAGGTAATCGCGAACCCCTCGTACCCGTTGCGGCGGACTTCCTCACACTTCGCGCGATACGGCGGCACGCCGAGATAGGGCATGAACACGCGCGGCTTCCCCGGCACGTTGCTGCCGAGATACCAGGAGTTGCAGTTCGGGTAGAGCGAGGTGTGCGCGACTTCGTTCACGTGCACGACCCACGCGTCCTCGGCGTCCTTGCGCGCGTCGATGCGCTTCGCTCCGCGCTTTCGGAGATCGTCGATGCAGCGCGCGATCCAGTTCACGTGATGCTCGATCGACGGAAGCATGTTGCTGAGCACGGAGGGGCTGCCGGGTCCGGTGATCATGAAGTAGTTCGGGAAGCCCTCAGTCGCGACGCCGAGATACGTCGTCGGACCCGCCTCCCACTTCTCGCGCAGGCTGCGCCCGCCGCGCCCTCGGATGTCGACGCGCACGAGCGAGCCCGTCATCGCGTCGAAGCCCGTCGCGAACACGATGCAGTCGACCTCGTACTCGCGGCCGCCCGTGACGAGGCCGTTCAGCGTGATGCGCTCGATCGGGGCGTCCTTGACCGAGACCAACGTGACGTTGGGCCGGTTGTAGGTGGCGTAGTAACCCGTATCGACGCACAGCCGCTTGCAGCCCACGGGCGTCTTCGGGCATAACAACTCCGCCGTCGCGGGATCCTTCACGATGCTGCGGATCTTGCTGCGGAGGAACTCGGCTGCCGTCTCGTTCGCCTTCGCGTCGAACATCAGGTCCGCGTAGGCGCCGAGAAAGCCGAGGCCGCCGTACGCCCAGCGTGCCTCGTACTCCGCCTCGCGCTCGGCGTCGCTCACCGAGAACGCGGTCGCGGGGTTGTCGCGGAAGTCGGCGCCGAAGCCGCGCTGCGCCGCCTCCGCGCGGAACGCCGCGTAGTTCGCGCGCACACGCTCCTCGACTTCGCGCGGCATCGGCCCGTTATGCGCGGGCACCGAGTAATTGGGCGTGCGCTGGAACACCGTGAGGTGTGCGGCTTGCTCTGCGATCAGCGGGATGGACTGAATGGCGGAGGAACCCGTGCCGATCACGGCGACGCGCTTGCCCGTGAAGTCGGGCGGCGTCTGCGGCCAGTTGCCCGTGTGGTACTTCGCGCCGCGGAACGACTCGAGGCCCGGGAACTTCGGTGTGTTCGTCGACGAGAGGCACCCCACCGCCATGATGAAGAAGCGCGCGCGCAGCGCGTCGCCGCGGCTCGTGCGCACGGCGTACTCGTCGCGCGCCTCGTCGTAGTGCGCACTCTCGACGCGCGTGTTCAGCACGATGTCGCGGCGCAGGTCGAAGCGGTCCGCGACGTGATCGACGTAGCGCAGCAGCTCGGCCTGCGTCGCGTAGCGCTCGCTCCAGCGCCACTCGTCCTGCAGCTTCTCGTCGAACGCGTACGAGTACTGCACGCTCTCGATGTCGACGCGCGCGCCGGGATAGCGATTCCAGAACCACGTGCCGCCGATGCCGCTGCCCGCCTCGAACACGCGCGCGGAGAGGCCGAGCGCGCGCAGCTTGTGCAGCATGTAGAGGCCGGCGAGGCCCGCGCCCACGATCACGGCGTCGAGGGTTTCAGCGGGCTGGCTTGTGCTCATGGGAACTCCTTCGCGGAGCGACTGGGTAGCGCGAGTGCGTGCGTCTCACGGCATGTATGCGCCGCCGCTCACGCTCACGAGCTGACCTGTTAGGTGCGCGGCTCGCTCGCTCGCGAGGAACATCGTGAGCCAGGCGATGTCTTCGGGGCGCCCGATACGGCGGATCGGCTGATTGTCGACGTTGAAGAGCTCGCCTCTCTCTGCAGCCGCGGCCATGCGCTCGGGGGTTCCGAAGACTTCGAAGCCGAATTTGTTCCAGAAGCTGCCCGCGCCGACGTGCTCCTTCTCGTGCGGCACGATCCAGCCCGGCGCGACGCAGTTCACGCGAACGTTCGAGGCGCCCCATTCGAACGCGACGGCCTTCGAGAACGACATCACGAAACCCTTGGTGCCCGCGTACGTCGCGACCATGTTGCCCGCGCCGCCGATCAGCGCGGAGTTCGAGGTGATGTTCACGATCGAGCCGCGCCCCCGCGCGACCATGCCCGCGCCGACGACGCGCGTGCAGTGGAACACGCCCCACACGTTGAGATTCACCTCCCACTCGGCCTCGTCCATCGGCTTCTCGAGAAACGCGCGCGGGTAGGCGACTCCGCCGGCGTTGTTGACCAGCACGTCGATCGGCCCGAAGCGGCGCTCGGTCTCGGCCGCCATCGCCTCCACCGAGGCTTTGCTCGTCACGTCGGTCTGCACGAGCGCGGCTTTGCCTGCGAGGCCCGCGCACGCGTCGGCGACCTCTTGCCCCTTGGCGGCGTCGCGCGTCGCGATCGCGACGTTCGCGCCCTCGCGCGCGAACTCGAGCACGAGCCCGCGCCCGATGCCGCCGCTGCCGCCCGTAACCACGACCGTCTTGCCCGCGAGACCGAGGTCCATCACGTCTCCTGCGTCTGCGGCGCGCTCGCCATCTCCAACACCTCGATCAGCACGCCGTCGCGGCTCGCGTGCTCGAGGTAGGCCCACTTCGCGAAGCCCATGTCGTGCTGCCAGATCGGCGCGAAGCCCTCGCCCGCCAGCGCGGCGACCGCGGCGGCGCAATCGGGCACGCGGTAGCGCACGTGGTGGATGCCCTCGCGGCCCGCCTTCAAGAACTCGGTGTGGGCGGACTCGCCCGACGTGATCTCGATGAACTCCATCTCGAGCTCACCCGCGCTGCCGTAGGCGATGCGCATGCTCACGTCGGTCGGGACGCCGCGATACAGCACACCTGTTAGGGCCGATTCCATCACCGAGAACGGGCCGAACAGCGCGCCATAGCGCTGCATCGTCTCGTCGAGGTCGCGCACCACGAAGCCGACCTGGTCGATCGGCGGCAGCTCCACGTTGCCGATGCGGCGCGGTCCCTTGGCGAGGTCGACGGTGGCCATGGCAGCTCCTCAGTTCTCGACGCGCACGCCGAAGCGCAGGGTGTACTCCGCGAACCGCTTGCGCACCTCGGCGGGCTCGACCCCGAAGTCGCCCTTCAGGTCGTAGATCACTTGCCCGTGCTTCCCGCGCGGGTTCGCGGCCATGAACGCGTCGAGCTGGCCGCGCGCGGCGGGTGTCATCGGCAGCGCTGCCTTCTCGTAGATGCGCGCCACCGTGCCGACGTCGTCGGCCATGAACTCGTGGAAGCGCACGTCGATCACCTGCGCGGCGGGCAGCGCGTCGCGGTCGCGCAGGCACGCCCCTAACAGCTTCGCGACGCGGTCGATCCAGTAGTCGGCGAGGCCCGCGAGGTCGACCTGCTTGCGCCGCATGCGGTCGCCATAGCAGAGCATCGTGATCGCACTGCGGATCACGCTCACCGGATCGCGGTGCGTGATCACGATCGTGGCGTCGGGGAACACGTCGAGCAGCGCGGGGAGCTGCTCGAGGTGCTGCGGCGACTTCAGCACCCAGCGGTTCGGGCCGCGCAGCCACGTGAGCGCCTGCAGCACGCGCTTCATGTAGGCGTAGTGCGGGCGCTGATCGAGCGTGAGGTAGTGGTCGCGCCAGCGCGGGGGGCGGCACAGCCACTCGAGGAGGTACGACGCGAAGTCGAGCTCTTCGAGCTCGATCTCTTCGTGGATGTGCTCGGGCGGCATGTCGTGCATGGCCACGATCAGCGGCATGTTCGCGACCATCTGCTGGTACGACTCGTTGCAGCGCGCCCAGCGCGGATCGCGTCCATCGCGACCGGGCGCCTCGCCGCGAATCGGCACCGGCTCCATCGACTCCCAGTACGGCAGCGAGCGCAGCCGCGTGTCGGCGCCGATCAGGTTGAGCAGGTGCGTCGTGCCGGTGCGCGGCATGCCGGCCACGATCAGCGGGCGCTCGATCTTGGTTTCGAGAATCTCCGGGTGGCGCCGTAACAAGTCCTCGAAGCGCAGCCGGTTCTCGGCGTAGCGCAGCACGTTCGCGAACACGCCGAGGCGGCCGAGCGCGTTCAGGCCCGTGTCCTCCTCGATCGACGCGCACTGAATCGCGAGCCGCTCGCGGAAATCCGGCGCGCCGAAGTCGGCGAGCCCTGTCTTCGCGCGCGCAGCGCCGAGGATCGTCTCCACGTCGAAGCGCACGCGCTGCTTCTCCGCGAGCTCGACAGCCGCGCGCTGCACGGGCGTCAGCACCGGATTCGCGAGGTCGCTGATGCGGATGTCGCTCGCGCTCACGGCTTCTCCCCGAGCGCGGCGGCGAGCTGCGCGATCTGATGCTCGAGCCAGCGCGTCTCCCAGAAGTTGGTGGTTCGCGAGAGCAGCGTGCGGTGCGCCGCGAGGCTCGCGCGCAGCGCGCCCTCGTGCTGCGCGTCCGCCGCGAGCGCGGCTTCGGCGAGATGCAGCGCCTCGACGGGCGCGCTCTCCGCCTTCTTCAGCGCCGCCTCCGCCACCGCGCTCGCTCCCCCCGCGAGCGCGACGAGCTCCGGCGACACGCTCCAGTAGGGCGTGTCGTAGAGCTCGGTCGTCGATCGTCCGTGGAACCAGCCTTGGTACTGCTCCCAGATCGCGCGCGCGGACCACGGCACCTTCCCGTAGCCCTCGCCGGCTTCGAGGTGTGCGGGCAGGCGGATCTCGCGCATCGCGCTCCACACGTCGCCGCCGGAGTTCATGCGCCGCACGATCTCGTCGTGCACGTACAGCGTCGCGTCGCGCATGCGCGTGATCTCGGCGCGGATCGTGTCCTTACCCTCGACCGGGCCGTGGTGGCCGACGCACAGCAGCTCGGCGTCGAAGCTCAGTAACAACTCGAGCGTCGCGACGTACTCGAGCGCATCGCGATAGCGGTCGCCGCGGATCGTCACGAGGTTCGGGAAGTGGCCGAAGAGCGCGCCGAACACGTTGCCGGCGAAGAGCACCTTGTGTTGCGGCAGCCACACCACGAGCGAATCGCGCGTCTCGGCGCCGTTGCATGCGATGCACTCGAACGCGACGCCGCCGAGCTCGAAGTGGAAGCGCTCGCGGAACAGCACGTCAGGCCGCGGCTGCGACTGCCGCGGCGGCGGCGCGCCGCCCGCGCCCTGCATCCCGCGAAACGCCTGCGCGAACGCGAAGAACGAGCGGCGCTGGCGGAAGGGCGCGAGGCGCGCGTCGTAGCTCTGGTGCTCGGTGTTGTTCGCCTGCGCGACGACGAGCGTGCCCGCCTCGCGGAAGTGGTCGACGCCGCCGACGTGATCGACGTGCCCTTGCGTGAGCACGATGTACTTCACCGGCCCGCTGTCGATCGAGTCGAAGTAGCGCTTGTGGATGGGCGCCTCGAAACCCATGCCGGTGTTGATCACGACGCGGCCCGCGGGCGTCACGACGAGGAACGCGTTCGAGTAGCCCTCGGAGAGCGCGATGAAGTCGTTCATGCGCCGGTTGCGCACGGTCGTCGCCGGCAACATGGAGAACGCGTCGGGGCGCGAGCGCCAGAGCGGTTCGGGCATGGGAGCTCCTGCGCGCGGGGGAGGGCGCGCACGCTAGGGCAGCGCGCTGCGCACGGGCAGGCCGCTCTAAGATGCGCGCATGCCGCACTACCGCGCCGTCGGCGAGATCTCGCGCAAGCGTCACACGCAGTTCCGCACTGCAGAGGGCGCGCTGCTCTACGAGGAACTCGTGGGCGAGCAAGGATTCTCTGCGGACTCGGCGCTGCTCTATCACCGCAGACTCCCGAGCGCGATCGTGGATTCGCAGCCATGGGCGCTGCGCGATCCCGCGCTCGCCGCGAACCACCCGCTGCGGCCGCGGCATTTCCGGCTGCCGGATCTGTTCCCGCCGCCGCTGTGGAGCGCGACCGATGCGGTCACGGGTCGCCGCACGATTCTCGGCAACGGCGACGTGCGCATCGCGTACGTCGTCGCGGCGGCGCCGTCGCCGCTCTATCGCAACGCGTGCGGCGACGAGTGCGTGTTCGTGCAGTCGGGCGAGGCCGAGGTCGAGACGAGCTTCGGGGCGCTCGCGGTCGGTGCGGGCGACTACGTCGTGCTGCCGCGCGGCACGCTGCAGCGCTGGCTGCCGCGCGGCGAAGAGCCGCTGCGCGCGTTCGCGATCGAGGCGGAATCGCACATCGCGCCGCCGCGCCGCTATCGCAGCGAGATGGGCCAGCTGCTCGAGCACGCGCCGTACTGCGAGCGCGATCTCCGCGCGCCCGCGGCGCCGCTGCTCGCCGAAGGGCGCGACGTACAGGTCTACGTGAAGCACCGCGGCGCGCGCGGTGAGCTGTTAGGGAGCATCGTCACGATGGCGGAGCATCCCTTCGACGTCGTCGGCTGGGACGGCTGCCTCTATCCCTACGTCTTCAACGTCCACGACTTCGAGCCGCTCACGGGCCGCGTGCATCAACCGCCCCCCGTGCATCAAGTGTTCGAGGGCCGCGGCTTCGTCGTCTGCAACTTCGTGCCGCGCAAGCTCGACTACCACCCGCTCGCGATTCCCGCGCCGTACTACCACGCGAACGTCGATAGCGACGAGGTGCTGTTCTACGTCGCGGGAAATTACGACGCGCGGCGTGGCTCCGGCATCGCGGCGGGCTCCGTCTCGTTGCACCCGAATGGCCACACGCACGGCCCGCAGCCCGGCGCGTACGAGGGCAGCATCGGCCGCGAGCGCGCCGACGAGCTCGCCGTCATGGTCGACACCTTCGCGCCGCTCGCGCTCGGCGAGGGCGCGCGCGCGTGCGAAGACGCGCTCTACGCGTGGTCGTGGAGCGGGCGAGGGCCGGCGGCGTGAGCGCGGTCGAGGCGTGGGTTTCGATCCCACCGCGTTCCGCGTTCCCGCTCGCGAATCTGCCGTTCGGAGTGTTCTCGACGCCCGACGATTCGAGGCCGCGCATCGGCGTCGCGATCGGGTCTCAGATCCTCGACGCCGGTGCGCTCGCGGCGCGCGAGAACGCGCCCTTCGCGAGCGCGCTCGCCGCGCCCACGCTGAACGCGTTCCTCGCGCTCGGCCGCAGCGCATGGAGCGATGTGCGCGCGTGGCTTACGCAGCGCCTCGGCGGCGAGGCGCTGCGCGCCGTGGTCGAGCCGCTGCTCGTTCCCCAACAGCGCGCGCGCATGCACCTGCCGTTCGAGGTTGCGGACTTCGTGGACTTCTACGCGAGCGAGCACCACGCCGCGAATCTCGGGCGCATCCTTCGCCCTGGGCAGGAGCCACTGCTGCCGAACTGGAAGCACCTGCCGGTCGGCTACCACGGCCGCGCGGGAACCGTGGTCGTGTCGGGCAGCGAGATTGTTAGGCCGTGCGGCCAGCGCAAGGCGCCGGATGCGGCGGCGCCCACGTACGGCCCGAGCGAGCGGCTCGACTTCGAGGCGGAAGTGGGGTTCGTGGTGGGCGTGCCGAGTGCGCAGGGCGAGCCAGTTCCGCTGGCACGCTTTCGCGAGCACGTGTTCGGCGTCTGCCTGGTGAACGACTGGAGCGCGCGCGACATCCAGGCCTTCGAGTACGTGCCGCTCGGGCCGTTCCTCGGCAAGTCGTTCGCGACGTCGATTTCGCCGTGGATCGTGCCGCTCGAAGCGCTCGCAGCCGCGCGCACTTCGCCGCCTCCTCGCACGCAGGCGTTGCTGCCGCATCTCGACGACGCCGAGCTCCCGTTCGCGCTCGACCTCGAGCTCGAGGTGCGCCTGAACGGCCATCTGATCGCGCGCCCGCCGTTCGCGAGCATGTACTGGACGGCGCCGCAGATGCTCGCGCACACGACGTCGAACGGAGCGAGCCTGCGCACCGGCGACCTGTTCGCTTCGGGCACCGTCAGCGGGCCCGACAAGCGCCAGCGCGGTTCGCTGATCGAGCTCAGCTGGGGCGGCACACAACCCGTGCTGCTGCCGAGCGGCGCCTCGCGCACGTTCCTCGAAGACGGCGACGAGCTCACGATCACGGCGAGCGCGCCGGGTCTGCACGGCGAGCGCATCGGCCTTGGCGAAGTGCGCGGGCGCATCGCGCCTGCGAGGTGTTAGGGAAGGGGCGAGCGATGGCGATTCAGGGAGTCTTCTACGTCTACGCCGCGGTGTCGGACCTCGCGCGCGCGAAGAAGTTCTACGGCGAGACGCTCGGCTTTCGCCTGAACACGGACGAGCCTTACGTCGGCGGGTTCTGGTTCGGGAGCGGATATCTCGTCATCGGCGCGATGGCGCCCGCCACCGGATCCGGTGGCACGCACGTCGCGGTGCGCGTCGACGACGTGGACGCCGAGCATTCGCGCCTCGCGCAGCGCGGCGTCGCGGTTGGCCCCGTGCAGGATCAGCCGTGGGGCGAGCGGAACTTCCGCTTCAGCGATCCCGACGGGAACGTGTGGGTGTACGCGCAGCCGATCGAAACCTGACGCTCGGTTCCGCGTCAGCGCGAGGTCGCCGCTCCCTCTCGCAGCCGGCGTGAAATCAGCTCTGCAGCGAGCTCGTGCCCGCGCTCGTTCCAGTGCACGTCGTCGAGAAGGTACGGATGCGAGCCCGCCTCGACCTCGCGTCTCAGCACGGGCGTGGTGTCGAGGAAGTCGATCCCCTGGCTCTCCGCCCAAGCGGCCACGCGCTCGTTGAGCCGCGCGTCCTTCCAGCGTGCCACGAGGCTTCCTTCCGGGATCTCGAGGAGACCCTGATAGACCTCGAACTTGCGCGGGATGTAGACCACGAGGAAGCGCGCACCGATCTCCCGCGCTCTGCCCTGCGCCGCGAGCAGGGTCTCGGTCCCCGTGCGCCATTGGTGCTCGCTCGGAGATTGCGTGGCGTGCCCAAAGATCACGAGCTCGCGCTCCCCGCTCGCGCGCCGGAAGTGGGCGGTGTGAAGCACGCTCGCGGATCGGCGGGCTCCCAGCGCGCGCGAGAGTGCCAGCAGCCCGCTGCGGACGAACGAGCGCTGGCGGAACGGAGGCTTCGGCGGGGCCTCGTCCACGCGCTCGAGCATGCGCTCGAATTCCTCGACGTCCCGGAAGTCGTTGCCCCCGAACAAAAACCACAACACGACGCGCGGCCGCAACGGGAGCCCGAAGCGCTCCAGCACGATCAGCTCTTGGCGGAAGCCGTATGCGCTCTGCCCCAGGTTGGCGACGGTCGCCCCGATCCGCCGCGCGACTTGTTCGCTCACGGTGTGCTCGCGTGCGACGAGCACGCCCTCGACGAACGAGTCGCCAATCGCCACGACATCGGCGCGCGCCAGCGTCGTGTCGTTGCGAAAGCCGTTCGCGTCGTAACGCATCTCCACGTGGTAACCGGGCAGATTCGCGGGACCGAAGTGCGCGAGGTTCCCCGGCACTTCGCCTGAGAACGTCGAGTTCGGCCAGTGCACGTGGATCAGCTCGGGATCCCGGCGGTTCACACGGTCCGTGAGTTGCTGGAGCGTGGTCTGCGGGTCCAGTCGGAACGTGGCGCTCCAGTTGTGCCCGGCGAGCGCCGTCGCCTCTGCGAGGCCGAGGCAAGCGACGACGACGAGCGTCGCGGCCAGGAATCCGAGTGCGCGCTCGCGAACGCGTTCGGTCGCAACGAGGATCGAGCTCGCGCCGAGCGCGCACCACGAAGCGATGCTGCAGGCGAGGAACGCGTCGAGGCTCCAGCGCCCGAGCAGCACGCCTCCCCGCCGCTGCGAGGCGATCCACAGCGCTGCGGTTCCGCCTAACAAGAGCAGCGCGAAGACGCGCCGCAGGCGCGGATCAGCGAGCGACACGGCGACCGATCAGCGCCGCGAGATCCCCGACGCTCGCGAGTGAGGCGACCTCTCCGGTCCGAAACCGCACGCCGAACGCGTCCTCGATCTCGACCATCAGCTCGACGTTCGCCAGCGAGTCCCAGCCCGGGACGTCGGCAGCCACGGTCTCGGCGCCGATCGTGAGCGATGCGTCGCCGAAGAAGCGCACGATCGTCTCGAGCAGCACGTGCAGGATCTCCGCCTCGTTCATCCGGGAACTCCTCGTCGGTCGATCGCGATGAAGTGGCTCGGCGGCCGGAAGGAGGCGAGCTCGAGCTCGTAAGCGATCTCGTGGTCCGACGCGGCCGCGCGCACGAAGCCGAGGTCGTCGAACAACGTGCGCACGAGCTCGTTGCGCCCCGTCGGAACGAACCGGCCGCGCAGCCGCGCGTGCCCGCGTGCGGACGCGAGAGCCGCCAGCTCGGTCACGACCAAGTGCTCGACGCCGCGCTTGAGAACGCGACAACTCATCAGCCAATCGTCGATGCGGAGGGTGTCTCCGAGGCTGGTCGCCGTGACGACGCCGACGAGCCCGTGATCGCCGAAGCGGTCCGCGAGCCGAACCGTCAGCGACATACCCTCCGGTCGCTCGATCCACGCGCGCAACTCGGCCTCCGTGAAGCGCCGCGTCGTGAGATTGAACTGATTCGTCTTGTTCGCGAGCTGGAGCACGCGCGCGAACGAGGTGTCGTCGATCGGGGCAAGCTGCGCGCGCATCTCGAGCGACGCGAGGAACTCCGAGAGGTCCATCGTCTGCGAAAGTGCGCGCGCCGCGGACCGCCGCTCGTACTGGCCGGCGCGCGCGCGATCGTCCGCCGTGACCTCCGCCGCTTCGAACCAGCGGCTCGCGTCCAGCGCCGCCGCGTAGTCCGCGGGATCGGCGGGCATGTCGAGCACGGCGACCTCGGGCAGCGCCCGTCGAACCTGCTCGCGCTCGGCCGGGTTGTCGTCCACGAAAACCAGCGCGCTCGGATGCAGCGATAGGTCTTCGGCGATGGCGCGTAGGGAGTCACTCTTCGGATCCCACGAGGCTCGGAAGGCGGCGAAGTCGCTCAGCTTGAGAACGCACTCCGGGTGACGCTCGAACGGTGCGCGCGCGTTCTCCAATTCGTTCTTGCTGCACACCGCGAGCAGGACGCCGCGCTCGCGCAACGCACGCACGTGTTGCTGAAACGACTTGAAAGCCTCGCCCCGCGGCGTTCCCTCTCCCAGCTCGATGCCCGCGACGCCCGCGTCGCCTACCACGCCTCCCCACAGGGTCTCATCGAGGTCGAGCACGAGGCACTTCCTCGCTCCACCCAGACGGGCGGCAATCACCGCTGCGACACTCCGCACGTACTCCGGCACCCAGGCGTGAGCGATCGGTTGCTTCGCTTCGTACCACAGCCGTGCGTCGCGCCAGCGAGTCGCGCCGTGCAACGCCGCGAGCGCGGCGCTGTCGACGATGTGAACGCCGGGCGGTGCGAGATCCCCGAGCGCGAGGTTCAGTCGCTGCAGGAAATTCCCCGGATCGCCCGGGGTGCGCGCCGCGAGATTTCCGAGCGGCCGCTCGCGCAGGGCGGGGAAGTTGTCGAGCAAGACCTCCGATCCACTGCGAGCGCGAAAGGACTCCGCCGCCCCTAACAACAGGCGCGCCGCGCGCTCGGCCACCGCGCTCGCTTCCGAAGCGCTGGCGAGCGCGTCCGGCCACTCGGGGACATCCTGCGCCGTGAGCACCGCGAGCACGAAGCGCGGCCGCGACCGCGCTACCTAGCTGTCTGCGTCGAGCAGCTGCTGAAGGGCCGACGAGTAGGGCGGCAGCTCGATCGCGGCCGAAATGCCTCGAGCGATCAGCGCGAGATCGAGCTGCTGGGCCAGGAAGTCGCGAGTCGCCCGCCCGATGATCGAGAGCGTGATCTCCTGCACGGGGATCTGCGGCGCTCCGCCTGCGCGAAGACGCGCGAGTTGCCGCGCCAAGCGCCGGAACTCAGTCGCTTCGGTCGCCCCGTTCGCTGCAGTCTGCAGCGCTTTCCAGCTCTCTTCCTGCATCTAGCCTCGCGATCTCGTCGGCGACGTACGCAGAGAGGCGGAGGCTCGCAGAGTGCGTCGGATGCGACCAGTCGAAGAACTCCTCGTCGCCGAGGAACTCGCGAAGGTCGATGAAGGGCAGATCTGCCGCGGCCTCACATAACAAGTTCCGGTACGTGTCCTCGTGGCCTGGGGCGTAGAACCCCGACCGCAGCCAGCCGCCCTCCGGCATCCTCACGACCAGGATCCGCGCGCCCGTGCGCTTCGCGATTTCGCGGATGCGCAGAAAAGCGCGCAACACCCCGTCGCGTCGAGTGCTTGGATCGAGGGTGCGCATCGCCGCGTAGAGACCGCTCCCGCTTCGAGACCACTCGTAGTACTGGGCCTTGTCGTGCGGGGCGCGCATCGCGTACCGCGCATCGACGAGGCCGGATACGAGGAGCTTCTTCTCGAGCTGCTGCCGCGAACCGTGCGCGCCCAGCCAGGCTCGCACGGACGCGACCGTGGCGCGGAAGCGTGCGCTCGAATGCGCCGCAAGGCGGAGCCGCGCGAGCGCAGCCTCGGGTCGCGACTTGCGCACGAGTTGCTGGGGCCGGGACGTCTCGTCCAACGAGAACAGCGAGCTGTAGCGGTCGATCGCGATGGGAAGCGGGCGCTCGCCCGGTGCGTGCCCGAGCGTGAAGCGAGGTGCGAGTGCGAGCACGAGAACGTCGCCGATCGCATCCTCGCCGTAGGCGCGCTCGACGTACTCGAGCTGTGTCACCGCGTCGTCGAGGGTCGAGAAGCTGAGAGAGTCGTTCAGGAACCCGTCGAACTTCGCCCGGGTGCGGAAGGCTTCCGGCCAGAATGCCTCGCGCGACTCCGAGGGACCGAGGACGTGCAGCGTGCGCCGCGCGGAGGTCCGGTAACGCGACGGCTCGAAGAGCAGCATCCACTCCTCTTCGCGCCACAGATGCGCGCCGAGGTCGGCCTCTGCCCAGTCCGCGGCCCGATCGGCCAGCGCGCACACACCCACCCAGCTCGCAGCGCACAGCGCGAGCACGAGCGCGAGCGAACGCGCGCGCTGGCTAGAAGCCATCTCAGTCCTCCCTTCGCCGGGCGCGCGTCTTTGTCCGCCTGGCTTGCTCGCGCGTTCGTCTCCGCTCGCCTGCGGCTCGCTGCGCGCTCCGCTTGCGCTTCGCTCGAAGTATCGACGGATACGCCTTCGCTCGCGCGCCTCGCCAGCCGGCCAAATCCGCGCGCCGGGCTCGGTCCGGAATTCTGCGATGGCTTCTAGAACGCGCGGTAGACGAAGTCAACGTCGCCTCGCGCGAAGACGGTCAGGAGCGCGAGCTGCGCGAGGAGCAAACCGATACGCCATGCGAGGCTCATGTCACCCTCCGATCCGAGTCCACAATGAGGCCAGGTCATCCGGCGTCAGCACGAAGAAGACGTACGCGCTTGCCGTGAGCAGGAGCGTGCAGGCGGTGCCGACGACGCTCCACCAGCGACGCGCGCGCAAGCTCCGCAGGCCCGCCGCACCCAGGCGACTCTCGAGGATCGACTCGAGCGTGCGGTAGGCGACCTGAATCAAGGCGTGCACTCCACCGAACAGCACGAACGAGAGCGTCGTCCCGTGCCAAACGCCGGCGACGAGCATGGTGCCGGCGATCGCCAAGTTGCGCGCGGCGAGCCGATGGCCGCGCAACCTGCGCATGCGGAGTAGGGCGGTGTAGAGGGGGTGAAACACATAGTCCGTGAGCCACTCGGTGAGCGAGCGATGAACGCGCAGCCAGTACTGCGCGATGTTCGGCGAAAGGAACGGGAACCGGAAATTCTCGGGCGGAGCGACGCCCATCAAGCGGCCGATCCCGATCACGATGTCGCAGTATCCGGAGAAGTCCAGGTAGAGGTAGACGTAGAAGATCCACGCGCCGCTCAGCACCTCGAACGGCCCCAGTCCCTCGATGCCTTCGCCCGGGAGCAACGCCCATCTCGCGACGAAGTCCGCGAGCACCCACTTCTTGAGGTAACCGCGCAGCACGCGATTCACGGCATCGACGTGGGCGCCGAGATCGGCGGAAAGCGGATCGCGCTCGCCATTCCACTGCGCTGCGAAGTCTTGGAAGCGCTGGATCGGACCCAACAAGAACGTGGTGAAGTTGAAGCAATACGCGAGATAAGCCGGCAGCGTGAGGCCATCGAGCCGCCCACCCGCCGAGTCCACGACGACGTGGAGGATCTTGAACAGCAAGTAGCTGAGGCCGGCGACCGCGAGCAGCGGGCTCCAAGCTCCCTCCGGAAGCGCGTACAGGACGAGGTCGTAGCCGCGCAGATAGGCGAACAGCGCGACGAGTGCGGCGACGCAAGCGGCGGTGAGCCGCGCCCGCGCGCGTGCGAGCAGCGCGAACGCGTAGCCGAGCAGCGTGAAGCCCAGTACGACGGCGGCGCCGAGCGGCGAGACGAACGTGCTCGCGTAGTACGCGGAGCCGGCCAGGAAGCCAGCGATGCGCCCTGGGCCCCGCACGAAGCGCACCCAGAAGATCAGCGCCACGGCGAGCGCCACGAACTCGAGCGAGAGCAGGTTCATCCGGCCCCGTTTCCGAAGAGACTGTTACGGAAGAACGCGCGCGCTGCCGGAGCGCTCCAGTTGTCGTGGTCTTCGCCGTATGCCGTGACGCCGTCGAACCGCCACTCGGTGAGGCAGTTCACCGTGAACAGGTTCGGATTGAGGTGCAGCCCGAGCTTGTTGAGGCAGCGCCCCTCGGCGTGAAGCGAGCGGCCGAGCTCGTCCGCGCCGTCGATCACGACGCGCAGTGGGAACCCCGTCACCGCGTCGCGCTCCACGACTTCGCGTTTGCCGCTGGCGAGCTTCGACCACACGCCATCCCGTAACAAGTACCCGTGGATCGAGTTGCAGCCCTGGCCGAAGTCCATCGTGATGGTGTGGAAGGCGTCGCGCTCGCTCGCGGTTGCGTAGCTGTAGCCGCCGCGCTTCGCAGGCGTGCCGGTCAGGCCGGGGCCGAACTGCGAGCGCACGCCCCAGGAGCGGTCGCGGAAGCCGAACGCGTCGACGCGAATCGTCTCGCCGCGCAGCACGAGCGTGCCCTGATAACGGCCAGGCTGGTCGAGGTGGCCGTGGCCCAAGTAGTTAGGGCGCGCGACGGCGGTGAACGTCAGATCGAGGTGGACCTCGTCGCCGCCGTCGGGGTCGTCGTAGCCGATCGCGTACTTCGCGAGCGGCTCCTCGCAGCGGATGCGGATGCCGTTCGGCAGCGCGAGATCGGAGAGCTTCGCGTCCTGCGCGAGCGGCAGGTGCCAGAAGTTCTTCGCGTAGACGCAGTTCCAGAGCTGGTCGCCACGCGCATCCCAGAAGTAAGCGCCGCCCGCGGCGACGTTCTGGTTGCGCTGGAAGAACGGATACAGCTGCCCTGATAAGCGCCGTTCCGGCACCGTGAAGGTGAACCAGCAGGTCTCGGTCCAGTACGGGTCCGCCGACGTCGGCGCGTGAAACTCGTCGTCGGCGTGCGGAGCGCTCACTTCTTCTTGGCCTTCGCGACCTTTCTCGCGGGCGCCTTCTTCGCCGCGGCCTTCTTCGCCGCCGGCTTCGCGCTCGCAGCGCGCTTCTGCATCGCCGCCTCCGGGTTCGTGAACTCCGCCGGCATGTTGTGCGTGAAGCACTTTTCCTCGGCGCGCTTCGTGATGCGCCAGCCATCGAGCGTGCGCAGATACTCGTCGTGGTACCAGAGCCCGCAGAAGAACACGCGGTCTTGGTTGCCGCCTCGCAACACCATCGGGTTCCAGCAGATCGTCTTCGCCGTCGCGCGGTTGCCTGATAACTGGACGCGGCTCGTCGCGACCATGTGCTGTAAGCCGCCGAACATCGCGAGGGCTTGGCGGAGGAACGCCTTGGTCTCTTCGAGCCCGCCCGCGCTGCCGCCGAACGCGGTGTAGTCGATGAACGCGTCCCTCGTGAACACCTTGTCGAGCGCGTCGAAATCGCGCGTGTCGATGGCGTGGCTGTAGGCAGCCTGCAGGTCGTCGATCTCGAGGCGGTCCGAAAGCTCTTGCAGCGACTTCACTGGTGAATTCCTCCGTGGCACGCAACGAAAGCGCGGCTGGCGCCGCGGCGCGAGCCCTTCGCTGGGCGCGTTAGCGTGCTCGCACGGAGTGCTCGATGCGGCTCGACGGACGCGTAGCGATCGTGACGGGCGCGGGCCGCGGCATCGGCGCCGCGACCGCACGCGAGCTCGCGCGGCTCGGCGCCGCGGTCGTGGTGAACGACCTCGATGCACCGGAAGCGGAGCGCGTCGCGGGCGAGATCGCGGCCGCGGGCGGTCGCGCGGTCGCGTGCATCGAGTCGGTCACGGATCGCTCGGGTGCCGCGCGCATCCTCGCGGCGGCGGAGGCGCTCGGCGGCGTCGACATCCTCGTCAACAACGCGGGCCTCTCGTCGTTCATGCCGCTCGCGCAGCTCGACGCCGATCACTTCGAGCGCGTGGTCGATTCGCACCTGTTAGGGACGTTCCTGTGCACGCGCGCCGTGCTGCCGCGCATGCTGGCGCAGAAGCGCGGCCGCATCGTGAACCTCGTCTCGCGCGCGGGCCTCGTGGGCTCGCCGAACACCGCGGCTTACGCGGCGGGGAAGGGCGGCGTGTTCGCGTTCACGAACGTGGCGGCGCGCGACCTCGCTGGCACCGGCGTCACGGTGAACGCGCTCAATCCCGCCGCCACCCACACGCGCATGGTCACTGGCGCGCTCGACGCGCTCGGCGCCCGCGGCGGCGCCGACACCGCGCGCGCGGATGCACTGCGCGCTGCGCTGCAGGATCCGCGCGACATCGCGTGCGCGATCGCGGCGCTGTGCGCGGACGAGGCGGCGCACGTCACGGGGCAGGTGTTCTTCGTCGCGAAGGGCGAGCTCGGCCTGTTCGCCCCGCTCGCCGTCACGCAACACGAGCCACGGCGCGCAGGCTGGAGCGCGGACGACGCGCTCGCGGCGCTCGCGAAGTTCTCGCTGCACCCGCTCGAGGAGCCGTATCGATGACGCGTGGGGTGCGTGAGGGCTTGCCTCAGCTCGCTGCGAAGCCGCCGCACACCGCGAGCGTCGCGCCCGTCACGTAGCTCGCCTGCGCGCTCGCGAGGAACAGCACGGCGGGCGCGATTTCCTCGGGCACGCCGCGGCGCCCCATCGGGATCTTCGCCATCTCGGCGGCCTCGATCTCCGGGAACGACTTCATCGGCGTCGTCATGTTCGAGTCTGTCAGGCCCGGCGCCACCGCGTTCACGCGCACGTTCTGCTTCGCCCACTGCACGGCGAGATTGCGTGTGAGCGCGACCACGCCGGCCTTCGCGGAGCCGTAGCCCGGCACGATCGGCACCGCGCGGAACGAGGCCATGCTCGCGAGGTTGATGATCGAGCCGCCGCCGGCGAGCGCGCTCGCGCTGAGCAGCGGCTTGCACGCGAGCGAGAAGCGCCACGCGCTGAACAGGTTCACGCGCACCGAGTCCTCGAACACGTCCACGTCCCACTCGCTCGGCTGGAACGGGAAGTTCGCGCCGGCGTTGTTCACGAGCACGTCGAGCGCGCCGAGCGAGCCGGCCACGCGCGCGATGCCCGCCTTGTCGCGCACGTCGAGCTGTGAGTACGAGAAGCGCGCGAGGTCGTGCGGGTACTCGCGCGCGCTCGCCTTGGTGCCGGTAATCGCGACCTGCGCGCCGGCGTCCGCGAACGCACGCGCGATGCCGAGGCCGATGCCGTTCGAGCCGCCCGTCACGAGCACGCGCGCAGCGCCGAAGTCGAAGCGCGAGGTGTTGCTCGCCACGGCTACTTCTTCCAGCCCGTCGTGGCGCCCTTCACCATCGCGAACGGGCCGACGGGCCAGCGAAAGCAGTCGACCATCAGCGCGTTCACCTGCTCGTGCGTGGCGACGCCTTCCTCCACGACGCGCGCCGCCTCGCGCAGCATCGCGCCGTAGATGCGGTTCGCGACGAAGCCCCACGCGAGTGGCTGGTCCTTCACGACGATGGGGTTCTTGCCGCAGCGCTTCGCCACTTCGACCACCGTCTCCGTAACAACCGGGTCGGTCTGCGCGAAGGTGACGATCTCCGCGAACTTCATCACGTACGCGGGCGACGCCCAGTGCCACACGATCGCCCGCCCCGGGCGCCCGGTGGCGCCCGCGATCGCGGCGAGCGGGAAGCCCGAGGTGTTGCTCGCGAGGATCGCGTGCTCCGGCGCCGCGGCGTCGAGGTCGCGGAAGACGCGCATCTTCAGATCGAGGCGCTCGGGCACGCACTCGATCACGAGATCGCAGCTCGCCGCCGCCGCGAAATCCGTGGTCCACGTGATGCGCGCGCGCGCGGAGTCTGCGTCCGCTGCGCTGAGCTTCCCGATCGCGACGGCGCCGCCGATGCCGAAGCGCCCGCTCGCGGCGTCCTGCTTGCCGCGCTCGAGCGCGTCGGCGGCGATGTCGCTGCACACGACCTGATAACCGGCGACCGCACAGCTCTGGGCGATGCCACCGCCCATCACGCCCGCACCGATCACGCCGATCTTCGAAATGCTCATTGGATGACGAAGCCTCCGTCGGCGACGACGTACGCGCCGGTGATGAAGCTCGCGCGCGGCGAGCACAGGAACGAGATCAGCTCGGCGATCTCGTCGGGCGTGCCGTAGCGCCCGACCGGCGCGACGCGGCCGACGCGCTCGAAGATCTCGGGCGGCATCGCGCCCCGCGTCATCGCGGTGTCGGTGTTGCCGGGGCCGACGGCATTGCAGCGGATGCCCTGCTTCGCGTAGTCGAGCGCGACCACTTTCGTGAGCCCGACGACGCCGTGCTTGCTCGCGACGTACGCCGGAATCCCCGCGTTCGCGATCTGACCCATCATCGAGCTGAGGTTCACGATCGCGCCGCCGCCGCTCGCGAGCATCGCCGGCACGGCGTAGCGAATCGCGTAGAACGTCCCGGACAGGTTGATCGCGAGGCAGCGCTGCCACTCGTCGAGCGGGTACTCGTGCGTCGCGACCATCGGCGGCGAGATGCCCGCGCTGTTCACGAGCGCGTCGAGGCGCCCGAGCTCCGCGACCGCACGCTGCACCATCGCCTCCACCTGCGCGGGCTGCGCCACGTCGCACGCGATCGCGATGGCGCGCGCGCCGCTCGCGCGCAGCTGCTCGGCGACGTCGCCCGCGCGCTTCGCGTCGAAGTCCGCGACCGCGATGCTCGCGCCCTCGCGCGCCATCACGCGCGCCGTCGCGGCGCCGATGCCGCTCGCGCCGCCGGTGATCAGCGCGACTCTCCCTGATAACTCGGCCAAGGCGCTTCCTCCGCTTCCCGCCCGTTCGTCGCGGGGGGCGGGCGGAGCTTGCCTCAACCGAGCGCTGGCTTCTGCCGCAGCGCCGCGAGCACGTGGGGATAGAGGTCGCTCTTGATGCGCTTCATCACCGGGTGCGCCTTCGCGGCGAGCGGCGCGGCGATCGCGAGCGCGCGCGGCAAGAGCTCGCTCTCGGGCAGCGCCTCTTCGACGATGCCCGCGGCCTGCGCGTCGGCGCCGCCGTAACGCCGGCCCGTCGCGAGCACCTCGTGCACGGTCTGGCCGGGGAGGCGCGCGGCGAGCAGCGCGGTCATGCCGGGGTGCAGCGGCGCGCGCATGTCGATCTCGGGCATGCAGAAGAAGCCGCGGTCGGCGCGCATGAGGCGGTAGTCGTGCGCGACGAGCAGCTGGGCGCCCGCGCCGAACGCGTGCCCGTTGCAGGCGCTCACCGTCGTGCACGGCAGCGTCAGCACGCGCGCGAGCACTGCGAGCACCGAGGCGATGTAGTCGGGGAACGAGTCCTTGCGCTCGCGAAACGCCCAGTCGAGATCGAGCCCGTTCGAGTAGAACTTGCCCGTGCCGGTCGTGACGAGCGCCTTTGGTCCCTCAGCGCGTTCCACCTCGTCGAGCGCAGCGTTCCAGGCCGCGACGCTGTCGTCGCGAAAGCGATTCTCCGCGTCGTTCATGCGCAGCACGAAAACGGCGCCGTCGCGCGAGAGGTCGATCATCGAGTCTCCAGAGTGCCGGTCATTTCGCCCCGGCCGGAATGAGCGCTTCGCGTGAGACATTCCGGCCGGGCCGAAATGTCTCATCGATGGGTGCCGGCTACGCGCGCCCGAACGCCCTCGTGATGCGCGCGATCGCCTCGTTCACGTTCGCGCGCGAGTTGAACGCGCTGAGGCGGAAGTAGCCCTCGCCGTGCGGGCCGAAGCCCGAGCCCGGCGTGCCGACGACGTGCGCTTGCCTGAGCAGGCGATCGAAGAGGTCCCACGAGCTCAGCCCATCGGGCGTGCGCATCCACAGGTAGGGCGCGTGCACGCCGCCGAACACGCTGAAGCCCGCGGCGCCGAGCCCTTCGCGCAGCGTGCGCGCGTTCTCGAGGTAGAACGCCACCTGCTCGAGCGTCTGCTTCAACCCCTCGGGCGAGTACACCGCTTCGGCGGCGCGCTGCGTCACGTACGGCACGCCGTTGAACTTGGTCGAGTGCCGCCGCGCCCACAGCCCGTGCAGCGGCACGCGCTCGCCGCTCGCGGTCGTGCCCGTCACTTCCTTCGGCACCACCGTGAACGCGCAGCGCACACCCGTGAAGCCCGCGCGCTTGCTGAAGCTCCGCATCTCGATCGCGACGCTGCGCGCGCCCGGGATCTCGTAGATCGAGCGCGGCAGCGCGTCGTCGGTGACGTAGGCCTCGTAAGCCGCGTCGAAGATGATCACGGCGTCGTTCGCCTGTGCCCAGCGCACCCAGCGCTCCAGCAGCGCGCGGCTCATCACGGCGCCGGTCGGGTTGTTAGGTGAGCACAGGTAGACGAGATCGGCGCGTTCGCTCGGCGGCTCGGGCGCGAAACCGCTCGCTTCGGTGCACGGGATGTAGGTTACGCCCGCGAAGCGGCCCGTGCCGTCCGCGGCGCCCGTGCGCCCGGCCATCACGTTGCTGTCGACGTACACCGGGTACACCGGATCGCTCACGGCGATCCGGCAGTCGACGCCGAAGATCTCCTGGATGTTGCCGCTGTCCTGTTTTGCGCCATCCGACACGAAGATCTCGTCCGCCGCGACCTCGACGCCGCGCGAGGCGAAGTCGTGCTTGCGGATCGCCTCGAGCAAGAACGCCTCGCCATGATCCGGCGGATAGCCGCGGAAGCCCTCGCGCGTGCCCATCTCGGTCACGGCCTTGTGCATCGCCTCGGTCACCGCGGGCACGAGCGGCTCGGTGACGTCGCCGATGCCGAGGCGAATCACCTTCGCGTCGGGGTTGGCCGCCTGGAAGGCTCGCACGCGTCGCCCGATCTCGGGGAAGAGATAACCAGCCTGGAGCTTTCGGTAGTTCTCATTGATGCGCGTCATGCGCGGAACATACGGAGGCGTCTTTTTCGTCGCAGCTGTGCAGAGCTCGGCTCGCTTTTTCCGACACCTCCCCAATTTGGGTGACGCGAGTGACTCCGAGCCACGCTTGACTCTGCCCGCGTCTCCTCACGGAGACGGGCGCAGCGGCGGAGAGGCACCCTACGCCGAGGCGTCACGCCGGCCAGGGCAACCTGGCCGGCGTCACACGCCCCCCTCCGGCGGGAGTTGTTAGGCCGGATCGATCAGCACGCCTGGGTTCAGCACCGCGTGCGGGTCGAGCGCCTTCTTCGCCGCGCGCAGCGCGCTGGCGAACAGCTCGGGGCGCTGCTGGTCGTACCACGGGCGGTGATCGCGGCCGACGGCGTGGTGGTGCGTGATGGTGCCGCCCGCAGCGATCAGAGCCTCGCTGGCCGCGGCCTTGATCTCGCCCCACTGCGCGAGCTCGCTGCCGTGTCGCGACGGCGCGCTGATCGAGTAGTAGGGCGCGGGTCCGTCGGGGTAGACGTGCGTGAAGCGGCACGAGACGGTGCCCGCGCCGCACACGCGCGCGACCGCGTCGCGCGTCGCCGTCATCACGCGCGCGTGGAAGTCGCGGAAGCGGTTCCACGGAATCGCCGTCTCGAACGTCTCCATGATCACCGCATACGGCGCCATCGCGTCGCGCGCGTACGGCGCGCGCAGGAACGCATTGCGCCACGCGCCCGCGGCGCCGTCGCGATCGCCGCCGCCGCTGTCGCCCGCGGTCTCGCGCGTCGTCGCCTTGCTCTCGTCGAACTCGCCGCCGTGCGCGCGGCACAGCTCGAGCGCGCGCTTCATCCACGGCTCGAGGGCATGGTCCGCCGACTCGAAGCCGAGCACGAGCACGGAGTGAGTGCCGTCGCCCGCGCCGGAGCCGAGCGCTTCCTGCGCATCGAGCAGGCGGCAGTTCGCGGGATAGAGGCCCGCCTGCGAGATCGCGCGCACGGCTTCGGCCGCGCGGAAGAAGCCGTCGTCGCCGCGGAACAGCACGGACGCGCCCGCGCGGAACGTGGGCCGATCCTGTACGCGCATCCACGCTTCCGTAATCACTCCGAGAATTCCCTCGGAGCCGATGAACATGCGGTCGGGGCTCGGGCCCGCGCCCGAGCCGGGCAGGCGGCGCGACTCGAGCACGCCGCGCGGCGTCACGACTCGGAGCGACTCCACGAAGTCGTCGATGTGCGTGTAGAGCGAGGCGTAGTGGCCGCCGCCGCGCGTCGCGATCCAGCCGCCGAGCGTCGAGAACTCGAACGACTGCGGGAAGTGGCGAAGCGTCAGCCGATGAGGCCGCAGCTGGTCTTCGAGCGCCGGGCCGTAGGCGCCCGCCTGGATGCGCGCGGCGCGCGAGGTGCGGTCGACCTCGAGCACGCGGCCCATGCGCGAGAGATCGAGCGAGAGGACGCCGCGGTACGCGGGCAGATTCGTCTCGACGCCGCCGACGACCGAGGAGCCGCCGCCGTACGGGATCGCCGCGATGCCAGCGCTGCCGCACCAATCGAGCAGCGCGGCGACGTCGGCCTCGTTGTTAGGGAACGCCACGAAATCCGGCGGCTCGGGGAACTCGCCGCGGAAGCCGCGCACGATGTCGCGGAACGACTTGCCGTAGTGGTGCCCCGCGCGCTCCGCGGGCACATCGCTCAGCAGCGCGCGCAGCGCACTCGGCGCCGCGACGCGGGGCGCGCGCAGCCGGAGCGCCTCCCGCGTGGGAAACGGCCGCGGGCCATCGAGGGCGCGCCCGAAGCGCGCCGCGAGCGACTTCGCCATCGCCGCGCCCTGCTCGGGTGTCGGCCGCGCCTCCTCGATCCCCCAGCCCCAGAAGCTGCGCGGCATGTGGCGCCTCCTACGGTTTCGCGACTCGCGGCTTCGGGCCGCCCGCTACTTCTTCCCCGCCGCCTTCTTCTTCCCGCTCTTCTTCTTCGCCCCCGCCTTCGGCTTCTTCGCGGGCGCCTTCTTCATCGCCGCGGCCCGCTTCTTCCCGCCGCCGCTGCGCACGTTCGGGGTGCGCGCCTGCTTGGGCGCCGGCGCGCCGCCCGGCGCGAGGGCGCGCAGCAGCGCGAGATCGGGGCCGGGCTCGCCGTCGGGGCGGAAGGGCTGGATGCACACGTGGTCGGCGCCGGCGTCGAAGTGCGCCTGGATGTGGGCGCGAATCGCGTCCTCGCTGCCCCAGCACACGATCGCGTCGATCAGGCGATCGCTGCCGCCGCCTTGCCAGTCCGCGTCTTCGAAGCCGAGCGTGCGCCAGTTCTCATAATAATTCGGCAGCGAGAGGTAGATGCCGAGGTTCTTGCGCGCGACGGCGCGAGCCTTCACCGGGTTCGTCTCGCGCAGCACCATCTGCTCGGGCGCGAGCGTCGGGCCGGCGCCCATGATCGCGCGCGCGCGCCGCGTGTGTTCCGGCGTGACGTTGTAAGGATGGGCGCCTGCGGTTCGCTCGGCGGCGAGCTTCAGCATGTTCTCGCGCAGCGCGGCCAGCACGATCGGCGCCTCGGCGGCGGGCCGCGGCCCGAGGTAGAGCGCCTTCGCCATCGCATCGAGGTAGCTCCGCATCGTCGTCACGGGCTTGCCGTAGTCGTGGCCGCGCATGCCCGCGACCATCGGCTTGTGCGAGACGCCGAGGCCGAGCACGAGCCGGCCGCCCGTCAGCTCCGCGACGGAGTGTTGGATCGCGTTCATCGCCATCGGGTCGCGCGCGTAGATGTTCGCGATGCCCGTCGCGAACACGAGCTTCTTCGTGTGGTTCGCGAGATGGCAGATCAGCGCGAAGGGATCGCGCGCGACGGCCTCGGGCGTCCACAGCGCGCTGTAGCCGAGGCTCTCGATCTCGGCGGCGAACTCCGCGGCCTTCGCAGCCGGATACGAGTCGATCGAGGTCCAGACACCGAGCTTTCCGAGAATCTCCGCGTTGCGCGCGACCATGAGCGTTCCTTCGTGCATGAGATGTGAGGCGCGCGACTCTACTGCGGGCGCATTGCGAAGTGCAGCGCGCGCGGTCGTCGTGCAAGATCGCGCGGTGCGCCGCGCTCTCCTCGTCATCGCTCTCGCCGCCGTCGCGGCGCCGCTCGGGTGGCACGCGAGCGATCGCGTCGAACAGAACGACGCGTTCTGCACCGCGTGCCATCTCCCGACGGGCGCGCCGCTGCACGAGGAGAACGCGCGCGACTTCGCGGCGCGGCCCGCGGTCTCGCTCGCGGTCGCGCACGCCATAGCCGGAAACGAGGCGCGCGCAGACGGCGCGTTCCGCTGCATCGACTGCCACGGCGGCACGGGCTTCGCGGGCCGCGCGCGCGTGAAGCTGCTCTCGCTGCGCGACGCCGCGATCTACCTCACGGGCCGCTTCGACGAGCCGCACGGCATGACGTGGCCGCTGCGCGACGAGGACTGCCGCAGCTGCCACGCCGAATTCGCGAGCGAGGGCGCTGCGTCCGAGAGCTGGGAGGCGGCGCCATTTCACTCGCTCGCGGTGCACAACCGCGAGCTCGGCGTGGACTGTGTGGAGTGTCACGTCGCGCACGAGCGCGGCGGGCTCGCAGATCGCAACTTCTTGCACCCCGAACCGGTGCGCGCGCAGTGCGCGCGATGTCATCCTGAGTTCGAGGAGGAGACAGGCTCATGAGATTCTCTGCATTCACCGCAGGCCTCGCGCTCGCCACGAGCGCGTACGCGTATCCGGGCGGCACGCCCGACTGGCAGACCGACGCCGCGCCCTACTGCGCGAGCTGTCACTCCTCCGCGAACGCCGACATGATGAACGGCGCGCCGCCCGAGCGCGCGCAGAAGGAGCTCGCGGCGAACAAGCACATCGCGTTGATCCAGGCCGGCGAGGGCGGCTATCAGGCGCTGAGCGCGGCCGAGCGCGCGCTGCTCGCCGAGCACGTGCGCGCGGTCGACGCGAACACGAGCGTGAGGATCGAGTCGCCACCGAAGGTCGCGATCAACGGCGAGCTGCGCGTCTCGGTGGGCGTGACGGGCGGCGCAGGCCCCGTGGTCGGCGTCGCGCTCGTCGACACGCCGCAGCGCTGGCTCGCGCGCCCGGCGACGGCGGTGGGTTGGTTCGTGTCGCAGGAGCCGCAGATCCTCGGCCAAGACTTCCAGCAGCAAACGGACTGGCTCGCGAAACGGCCGCTCTCGCTGATGCGAAATCTCGCTTACGTGAACGTCACCGGCCTGCGCTCGGACGCGGTGAAAGCGGACTGGGCGCGCGCGCAGGTGGTGTGGACGCTGCGCGCGCCGAGCCGGCCAGGGAAGTATCCGCTCGCCGCGGCGCTCTGGTACGGCACCGAGAAGGCTTCGCCGCTCGGCGTGGTCACCGATCCGATTCGCGGGCGCATGCTGCGCGGCGGCGTCGCGGGGCACTCGGGCCGAATCTTGTTCAGCACTCCGCTCAGCATCGAGGTCACGGTCAAGTAATGCGCGCCACACTCGCGACTTTGCTCTCGTTCGTGATCGTCGCCTCGCTCACCGCTTGCGGTGGCGACGACGAGACGCCGCCTCCGGTCGCGCGCGAGAGGCAGGCGCCTCCGCCGCCGCCCGGCGTCGAGGCCGTCGACGATGCGCGCCTCGTGGCCGCCGGCGGCGAGAAGGAAAGCTGGCTGACCTACGGCCGCACGTACGACGAGCAGCGCTACTCGCCGCTCGCGCAGATCGACGCCGAGAACGTCGCGCAGCTCGGCCTCGCGTTCTCGTACGACACGCACACGACGCGCGGCCTCGAGGCGACGCCGATCGTGGTGGGGGGCGTGATCTACACGACCGGCTCGTGGTCGATCGTGTACGCGGTCGACGCGAAGACGGGCAAAGAGATCTGGCGCTACGACCCGCAGGTGCCGGGCGAGTTCGGCCCGAAGGCGTGCTGCGACGTCGTGAACCGCGGCGTCGCGGTCTACAAGGGCAAGGTCTACGTGGGCGCGCTCGACGGCCGCCTGATCGCGCTCGACGCGAAGACCGGCATTCCCGCGTGGGAGAAACTCACGGTCGACCAGAGCAAGCCCTACACGGTCACGATGGCGCCGCGAGTTGTTAAGGGGAAGGTGATCATCGGCAACGGCGGCGCCGAGCTCGGCGTGCGCGGCTACGTCTCGGCCTACGACGCCGAGAGCGGCGAGCTCGTCTGGCGCTTCTACACCGTGCCGGGCGATCCGAAGCAGCCGCAGGAGAACCCCGCGCTCGACAAGGCGCTGCCGACGTGGACGGGCGACGTGTGGCATCAGGTCGGCGGCGGCGGAACGGTGTGGGACGCGATCGCGTTCGATCCCGAGCTCGACCTGCTGTACGTCGGCACGGGCAACGGCTCGCCGTGGAGCCGCCACATCCGCAGCCCGCAGGGCGGCGACAACCTCTACGTGTGCTCGATCCTCGCGCTGCGGCCGGACACGGGCGAGCTCGTGTGGCACTACCAGACCACGCCGGCCGATACGTGGGACTACACGTCCACGCAGCACATCATGCTCGCGGACCTCGAGATCGGCGGCGCCGCGCGCAAGGTGCTGATGCAAGCGCCGAAGAACGGCTTCTTCTACGTGCTCGACCGCGCGACGGGCGAGCTGATCTCCGCCGAGGACTACGTCGAGGTGACGTGGGCGACGGGCATCGACAAGGCGACGGGACGCCCGATCGAGGCCCCCGGCGCGGACTACCGCGAGAACTCGGTGGTCGTGCGCCCGTCGACGCTCGGCGGTCACAACTGGCAGCCGATGTCGTTCAACCCGGAGCTTGGCCTCGTCTACATCCCGGCCAACGACATTCCCTGGGCGTTCGGCGTCGACGAGGATTTCCGTCACAAGCCCGGTCAGTGGAACCTCGGCGTCTCCGCGAAGATCGCCTCGGAGATGCCGCGCGACATCGTGTCTGGCCGCCTGATCGCGTGGGATCCCGTGGGTCAGAAGAAGGTGTGGGAAGTGCCGTATCCGGAGGCGTGGAACGGCGGAACGCTCGCGACCGCGGGCGGCCTCGTGTTCCAAGGCACCGCGCACGGAACCTTTGCGGCGTACGACGCGGCGAGCGGGAAGAAGCTGTGGGAGATGGCCGCGGGCACCGGCGTGATGGCCGGCCCGACCAGCTACGAGCTCGACGGCGAGCAGTACGTCGCCGTGATGGCGGGCTGGGGCGGCGCGTTCGGGCTCGCCGGCGGCGATGCGGCGGCGTCGGCGCACGAGCTCGCGGGCAAGAATCAGAACGATGGCCGCCTGCTCGTCTTCAAGCTCGGCGGCACGGCGCAGATCCCGGTCACCGCGGCGATCGCGCGCGAGGTCGCGGCGATCGCGGGCGATCTCGACCCCGAGAAGGTGAAGCTCGGGACCTACGCGTATCACACGTGGTGCTGGGAGTGTCACGGCATCGGCGGCGTCGCGGGCGGCGTGCTGCCGGATCTGCGCACCTCCACTCTCTTCTTCTCCGACGCGCTGGAGCCGATCGTGTTCGAAGGCTCGCTGGCCGCGAAGGGCATGCCGAACTTGTCGGCGTGGGTGACGAAGGAGGATCTCGAGCTGATCCGCATCTACATCACCGCGAAGCGCAACGAGCTCGCCGCGAAGCAGGCGGGCGGCGCAGCGCCTGCGCCGAGCACAGACGCGGCGCCCGCTGCGGCCGGAGGCCGATAACGAGATGAAGCTGCCCGCGCTCCCGCCGGTCGAGTCCGTCGACTTATCAGGGATCGATTTCTGGCTGCGCCCGGTCGCGGAGCGCGAAGCCGCCTTCGCGTCGCTCCGCAAGCACAAGCCGGTTTCGTTCCACCAGGAGTTCGAGCCGCCTCCGGGCGCGCCGTTCCCGCGCGGGCCGGGTTATTGGGCGATCACGAAGCACCGCGACATTCTCGAAGTGAGCCGTACGCCCGAGGTGTTCTGCTCCGGCAAGGGCACGAACATCATGGACCTGCCGCCGCAGTTCAACGAGTTCTTCGGCTCGATGATCAACATGGACGACCCGCGGCACGGCCGGCTGCGGCGCATCGTCTCGCGCGGCTTCACTCCGCGCGCGCTCGGTCGCCTCGAGCCGCTCGTGCAGAAGCGCGCGCAGCAGACGATCGACCGCGTGATCGACCGCGGCGAGTGCGACTTCGTCACCGACATCGCCGCGCCGCTCCCGCTCGAGCTCGTGTGCGACTTGATGGGCATCCCCGAGAGCGAGACGGCGAGCGTCTTCGCGCACACCAACGTGATCCTCGGTCTCGGCGACCCGGAGTACGTGAAGCCGGGCACGAGCCCGATCGTCGCGGCGCTCACCTCGGGCAAAGCGCTCGCGGATCTGATGAACGAGCTGGCGCAGCACAAAGCTGGCAAGGGCGCCGACGACCTGACGACCGCGCTGCTCGACGCCGAGGTCGACGGCGAGACGCTCACGCACCAGGAGCTCGCCTCCTTCTTCGTGCTGCTCGTCGTCGCCGGCAACGAAACCACGCGCAACGCGATCAGTCACGGCATGAAGGCGCTCTTCGACAACCCCGACCAGCGCCGCAAGTGGGCCGCCGACTTCGATCGCCACGTCGACACCGCCGTGGAAGAGATCGTGCGCTGGGCCTCGCCCGTGATCCACTTCCGCCGCACCGCGACGTGCGACACCGAGTTATCAGGGCAGCCGATCAAGGCCGGCGACAAAGTCGTGATGTGGTACGCCAGCGGCAACCGCGACGAAGACGCGTTCGCGCGCCCCTACGACTTCGACATCGCGCGCACGCCCAACGAGCACGTCGGCTTCGGCGGCCCCGGCCCGCACTTCTGCCTCGGCGCCCAGCTCGCCCGCCGCGAAATGCGCGTGATGTTCCGCGAGATCTTCCGCCGCCTGCCCGACCTCCAAATCAAGAGCGAGCCGGAGATGCTGCGGAGCAACTTCATCCATGGGATCAAGCGGATGAAGTGCGCGTGGGGGAAGCGGGCGAGTTGAAAATCGCGACGGAGGCGAGTCCGACGCTCCGCCTTCTAGAGGAAGGGGCAATGCATGCGCTTGCGCATGCCGCGAGGCTTCTAGAGGACGCGGCGCTACTGCACTCCGCCGCTCGCTACTCCAGCGCGTTCCACCTGGCCGTGATGGCGCGAGAGGAACTTGGGAGAAGCCATCTACTCGAAGCGCAGGCGGCGGATGTTCGCGAACGCGGAGGCGAAGTCGATCTGGCCGAGTTGGCCAAGAAGCTCCGCCACCACGAGCAAAAGCTCGCTGCCGGAATCGCAACGTTCGAGCTCGAGATACCGGCCAGTCAAATGGAGGAACGTACGGCGGCGTTGGCCTCCGGGGATCAGGGCCGGATCCGAGCGGCGCAAGCGGTAGTTCGCGCCCATGTCGAGAAGACCAAGGAACGCGCTCCACGAGAACTCCATCGCCGCTGCTTGAGATCCCAGTACGTGGAGTTGAACGCCGCGCGGGACGGTTGGGAGCTGCCGACCAGCTTTACCAGCGAAGAGAGTCGCGTCTTGATCATCACGGTTACCGCCGAGATCGCGAACGTCCTACTCGCTGTGCGAGAACTTTCCGTGGTCTCGGCGATCGCGATCCCCGACATGGGTCTGTTCACGGCGGCGATCCACCGACTACTCAATGAGCCAACGGCGTAAGTGCGAACCCACCCCTACCGCATCATCCTCTGGGGCACCGGCTTCGTCGGCGGGGCGGTGCTGCGCGCGCTCGCGGGGCACTCCGGGTTCGAGGTCGTCGCGGTGATCGTGAACGATCCCGCGAAGGACCGGCGCGACATCGGGGAGCTGTTAGGCACGGGGCGGACGGGCATCGTGGCGACGCGTGACGCGGCGCGGGCGCTCGCGATCGAGGCGGACGCGGTCGCGTACTTCGGGCCGAACGGGATGCACGCCGAGGCGAACCTGCGCAACGTCACCGCGGCGCTGCGTGCGGGGAAGAACGTGGTGGACACGACGACCGGCGCGCTGCAGAACCCGGAGCGCGCGCCGGCGCCGCTGCGCGAGGCGATCGAGGCGGCGTGCCGCGAAGGCGGCGTCTCGTTCTTCTCGACGGGCATCGACCCCGGCTTCGGCAACGACCTCCTGCCCCTCACGTTGTTAGGGCTGTGCGGACAAGCCGAGAGCGTCCACGCGACCGAGTTCATCGTGGGCGGCGATTATCCGGACCAAGCCAGCCTGCGCATGATGGGCCTCATGTCGGACATGAGCGCGCCGCCGCTGCTCACCGCGATGCCGGGGCTGATGACGCAGATCTGGGGCGCGCCGCTCTACACGATCGCGGAGGCGATGGGCGTGGCCGTGGAGTCGACGCGCGAGCACTACGAGCGCTGGGGCACGGACGTGGCGCTCGAGTTCCCGCTCGGGCGCGTGGAGCCGGGGCAGTGCGCGGCGCATCGCATCCGCCTCGAGGGCATCGTCCTCGGCGAGCCGCGCATCGTGATCGATCACGTGCACCGCATGGTCGAAGGCGCCGCGCCCGAGTGGCCGAAGCCGCACCTGCACCCCGCGCACGCGAACCGCGTCGTGATTCGCGGCCAACCGAACATCGAGCTCGAAGCGCTGATCGAGAGCGCGGACAGCGCGAGCAGCAACGCGGGCGGCTGCCTCGCGACGGGTATGCGCGCGATCAACGCGATCCCCTCGGTGTGCGCCGCGCCGCCGGGCATCGTGTCGCCGCTCGATCTGCCGCTGATCGCGCTGCCGGGCACGCTGCGCGCGCGGACGGCGTGGGGTGGTTGACATCCCCAAGTCGGGAAAACCAGCAGCAGGGCATGGACCATTCCGAATCGCTCGGCATCATGCCGCGCGCAGCCCCTGGTGCCGTGGATTCGCACATATGGATCAGCGTTACGACCGCCGCCGCGCAGCGCGCATTCCGACTCGCTTCGTCGCGACCTACTCCTCGCAGTGCCGGGAGGGCACGGGCCTCCTCAAGAACGTCTCACGCACCGGCGCGCTCATCGAGACGAAGCAGGTCGTGCGCGCGATCGGCGCCGCGGTGCGCGCCGAGGTCGTGGTAGGCGACGACCACCGCGTGAGCGTCAGCGGAGTCGTCGCGCGCTTCGACGAGCGCGAGTTCGCGATTCGCTTCGACGGCGTGACTGCAGAGCTGCTCGAGTTGCTGCATGCATTAGGCGTCGGGGAAGAAGACACCGGCGTGCGCTGAAGCCTCGCCGCGGTCGGCCCACGGCGCACGGGACAGCGCGACGACCGCACCCGCGCGGCTCGCCTGCACGAGCGCGACGACCGCGGGCTCCGCGGACTCGTCGCCGCCTGCC
Organism: Deltaproteobacteria bacterium; assembly: GCA_016875395.1. NCBI lineage: Bacteria > Pseudomonadati > Myxococcota > Myxococcia > Deltaproteobacteria bacterium. The sequence continues at coordinate 50,482 of VGRF01000006.1, forward strand.
GCAGCGCAAGCCTCCGCGAAGCTCGCTCCGCGTATCAGCGCGCGGAGCGCATCGGCGCCGCGCGGATCGAGCGCGTCCGTAACGACGAGGCCCGCCGCGCGCACCACGAGAGAGTCAGCGCGCGAGCGCCTCGGCAGCGGCGGCTTCTCGCCGAGAGCGACCGCACGCACGCAAGGCGCCACATCGTGGCTGCAGTGCACGACGCGCAGCGATGCTGCCAGGCGGAAGCGTGCGTCGGGCCAGTGCTCCGGCGCGAGCTCGCAGAGCGCACGCGCTTCGAGGCCGGGCGGCTCGTCGGGAGCTTCCTGCGCCTCGAGCTGGGCCTGCTCGAGTCGCGCGAGATAGGAGAGCCTCGCGCGGAATCGCGTACGAGTCGGCCAACGCGAACCCCTCGATGAAGCCGGCGAGTGCCCGCCCATGACGAGCGTAGTCGTGCGTGCTCGGCGGATGCGCGGCGGCGTACTCATCCGCGAGCGCCGTGAAGTCTCGCGGCGTGAGCACGCGCGCGAGCGTGGGAAAGTTCGCGGCGAGCGCGGCTCGCAGGTTCGTGGTGTAGGCGTCGCTGTAGACGCGCAGACCGCGCGCGGCGCTGACGGGGCACTGCGCGTCGAGCAACGCAGTGAGGCCAGGCGTCGCGTGATCGAAGCGCAGCGGCTTCTCGACGGCGCGCTGCCAGAAGTCGCGCTGCTGTGCGGCCCAAGCGCCGGTCGGCGCAGCGAGCGAGCCCAGCCGGATACGGTGCGCGCGGCGCGCGCGCGGCTGCACGCGACTCTCCGGGGTGTTCGCCTCGTGCCAGATCTCGCGCGCGCGATCGAGCTCGCCAATCAGCTGCGGCAGCTCCGGGATCGCGTCGTCGCGCTCGAGCATCACGTGCGCGTGCGGGAAGCGGCGCACGACTTGGTTGAACAGCGCCCATACGTCGTCGTGAATCTCGGCGCCGTGCGTGTCGATGCGCACCTCCGGCTGCACCTCGCGCACGCGCGCGGCGACGTGGCGCAGCGCTTCGTCGGTGCAGGGCAGGGGGAGCAGCTCGTGGCTGTTCACGCTCGCGACGCCGGTCCAGCACAGGTGATCGGAGATCCAGCGCGCGCGCGTGCGCTCAGCGAGCTCGCGAACTTTGCGCAGATGAGTGCGATCGAGCGCGTCGACCGAGCCGAGATTCATCGAGACGCCGTGAAGCACCGCGGGATACGCCGCCGCGAGCTGCTCGGTGAGTGCAGCAGCCCGCGGCGGGACGTCCAAGTGATTCTCCGTGAGCAGCTCGAGGAAGCCGAGCGGTGGGCGCGTCCGCAGGATCTCGTGCGCATGCTGCGCACGCAGGCCGAGGCCGAGACCCAGGTCGGGCGAGCCGAAACGATTCACCGCGGCTCCGCGCTACTCGGCCGCCGCGGCTTCACCATTGCAGCCGTTGGCGCCGTTGCAGCCATTCGCCTCGGCGTGCTCGCCGGCTCTCGCGGTTTCGCCGTTGCAGCCGTTGGCGCCGTTGCAGCCGTTGGCCTCCGCGGTGTCGCCCTCGGCCGTCGCGCCGTCGCTGCAGCCGAGCGCGAGAGCGGCGCCGGCAACGATGCCGGCGAGCGCGGCCGCCTGTGCGAGGCGGATGCGCTTGTTCGTGGTTCGCTTCATGACGGGTCTCCTGTGCGCGCGGCGCGCGCGTAGCCGGCGGGATGATTCGCCGCGCGGTTCGCGCGCATGGACGCCGTGAGCGCCGCACCGGTAACGCGCGTGACTCCGCGCGCTCGCGCGCATCCGAGGGGCGAACTCACGCGCGCCTCGCCGGGCGCAACCAGGAGTCGCCATGTCGAAGCTTCTCGCCCTCTCTCGCGCGCTGCTCGGTCTTGCGGATCGCCTCGCCTTCGCGCCGCCGCTGATCGCGCGGCTCGTCGTCGGCGTCGTCTTCGCGCACTCGGGCTGGGGCAAGCTGCACAACCTCGATCAGGTCGCGCAGTTCTTCGCGAGCCTCGGCATTCCCTTCGCCGAGCTGCAGGCGCCCTTCGTGGCGGGCGTCGAGCTCGGCTGCGGCCTGCTCGTGTTGTTAGGGCTAGCGACGCGGATCGCGGCGATCCCGCTGATCGGCACGATGGTCGTCGCGCTCGCCACCGCGCTCGCGCCGAAGATCACCGGCGTGAACGCGCTGTTCGGTCTCTCCGAGTTCCTCTACATCGCGCTGCTCGCGCAGCTCGCGATCGGCGGCGGCGGTGCGCTTTCGCTCGACGCGCTCGTCGCGCCGAAGCTCGGCCTCGGGCGCGCGTCGCGAGGCGCTGGCGGCATGCCCGGCGCCATGGTGCGGGCGTAGGCGAGTCTCGAGCGGAGCGGGCCATGTTGCGGATCACGCGCTGCGCCGGCGCGGACGGCGCGCTGTCGCTTCGCCTCGAAGGGCGGCTCGCGGCGAGCGATCTGCCCGCGCTCGCGAGCGCGGTCGCTACGCACGCGCCGCGCGCCGTGGCGCTCGATCTCAGCGAGCTGCGCGCGCTCGACAATCCCGCGCGCGCGTGGCTCGAGGCGCTGATCGCGTCGGGCGCGCGCGTCACCGCCGCGACGCCGTTCATCGCGCGCCTGCTCGGCGCGCGCGGCTGAGCGCGGCAGTTCAGCGCGAGCGAGCAGCATGCGTAACTCCGCTTGCCCCTCGGCGAGGCGCGCGCCCCGGCCCGCGGGTCCCACCCAGCGCAATCCCTCGCGCGTCCGGATCGGAGCGGCGCGCAGGAGCGAGCCCGGTGACCGCGCGGAGTCGGTGCCGGCCGTCGCCGAGGAGGGGTCGTTCCTGGCGGCGCCGCACCCGGCGTGGTCGATCTCCGAGGGTTCGGGCCGCAGAAACTCGGTGCCGGTCGGCTCGCTCTGCCATGCTGCTCCGGCGGGTGGTCACGTCACTTCCGCGTAACCGAGAGGCCAATCTTCGCGTCAACCGTGTGTCATCTTGGGCGCTGCGCGCCGACACAGCCTGGTGTCGTGGGGGCCGGAGCCTCTCGGTTTGGAGTCCGCCATGAGCGAAGCCGTCGCGTCCGATTCCGGCGCCCGTGCTCTGCGAAAGTGGAACGCGGAGCTCGCCTATCGCTCGATCGTCGAAGCCACCGCCGACCGCGCTGGCCTCGACTTCATGCGTCAGCTCGTGAAGAACCTCGCGCAGTCGTTGGGGGTGCAACACGCCTTCGTGGCGGAGTTCGCGGGCGCCGAAGACCGCGTGCGCACGCTCGCGTTCTGGAGCGGCGGCGACTGGCGCGCGAACGTGGAGTACCGCCTCTCGGGCACGCCCTGCGAAAACGTGATCGCCGGCAAGTTCTGCCTCTACCCCGACGGCGTGCAGCAACGCTTCCCGTACGACGCCGACCTCGTGACGCTCGGCGCGCGCAGCTATCTCGGCGTGCCGCTGAAGGGTGCGCAAGGCCAGACGTTCGGCCACCTCGCGGTGCTCGACAGCGAGCCGATGGCGGAATCGCCGCGCGACCTCGCGCTGTTCGAGGTGTTCGCGAATCGCGCGCGCGTCGAGATGGAGCGCCTGCACGCCGAGGCGGTGATGCAGCACGCGCTGCGCGAGCTCGAGGTGCGGCTCGAGACCACGCGGCGCGACCTGCTCGGCGCGCAGCAGAGTCTCGATCTCGCCTACGGCGAGCTGCAGGCGCTGCTCGCGATCAACCAGTCGAGCACGAAGCATCTGCGCCGCGCGGATCTCTTCGCCGAGCTCGCGCGCTCGGTGAAGCCGCTGCTCGCGTGCGAGCGCTTCGGCATCGAGGTGCCGACGGGGCCCGAGAGCCTGCGCGTGCACGTGCTCGCGCTGGATCAGCCCGCGCGCGGGCCGATGATCGAGGAGTTCCCGTCCGCGGGAACGGCTTGTCGCTGGGCGCAGGAGCAGCGTCAGCGGTACGTGGCTGCCTCGCGCGACGAGCTGCGCGCGCGCTTCCCGATGACCCACGTCGTGATGGAGCGCGAGGGCATGGAGTCGCTCGTGGCGCTGCCGCTGATTCGCGAGGACCGCAGCTTCGGCGCGCTCTTCTTCATGTCGACGCACGTCAACGCCTACGCCGAGATTCCCGCGGAGCTGCTCGATCGCGTGGCGAGCGCGGTCGCGGTCGCGGTGGACAACTGCTTCGCGTACGAGCAGGTCGCCGCGCTGCGCGACAAGCTCGAGAGCGAGAACGCGTACCTGCAGGAAGAGATCAAGCAGGCTCACGACGCGAGCGGCTTCGTCGGCCGTTCGCCCGCGATCGAGAAGGTGCTCGCGCTGATCGACACCGTGGCGCCGACGCAGGCGACGGTGCTGATCCTCGGCGAAACCGGCACGGGCAAGGAGCTGATCGCGCGCGCGCTGCACGAGCGCAGTCCGCGGCGCGAGCGGCCGCTCGTGAAGGTGAACTGCTCGGCGATCTCGGCGGGGCTCGTCGAGAGCGAGCTGTTCGGCCACGTGCGCGGCGCGTTCACGGGCGCGACCGCGAGCCGCGTCGGCCGCTTCGAGGTAGCGAGCGGCGGCACGATCTTCCTCGACGAAGTGGGCGAGCTACCGCTCGAGACGCAGGTGAAGTTGTTACGGGTGCTGCAGGAGCGCGAGATCGAGCCGGTCGGCAGCAACCAGTCGCGCAAGGTGGACGTGCGCGTGATCGCCGCGACGAATCGCGATCTCGCCGCGGAGGTGGAGGCAGGGCGCTTCCGAAAGGATCTCTACTTCCGCCTCAACGTCGTGCCCATCGAAGTGCCGCCGCTGCGCGAGCGCGAGGGCGACGCCGAGCTGCTCGCGCTCTTCTTCGCGGAGCGCTTCGCGCGCGAGCTCGGCAAGCGCGTGGACTCGATCGAGCCCGAGTCGCTCGCGCGTCTGCGCGCGTATGACTGGCCCGGCAACGTGCGCGAGCTCTCGAACGTGATCGAACGCGCGGTCGTGCTGATGCGCGGCGCGACGCTCGCGATCGACGCCGAGTTCCTGCCGAAGCGCGCGCCGGCGCCCGCGCGACGCGAGGCGCACGAGCCGATCGCGATCGAAGGCGAGACGCTCGAGGCGAGCCAGCGCCGCCACATCCTCGAAGCGCTCGAAGCGACGGTCTGGCGCGTCGAGGGCGCAAGCGGCGCCGCCGCGCGCCTCGGCATCAACGCGAGCACGCTGCGCAGCCGCATGAAGAAGCTCGGAATCGCGCGCGAGGGGTGAGAGGAGCCGGCCTTTACAGCCACCGCGCCGCCGCCGACTCTCGCCCGCCCCTGCCGGAGGCTCGCGTGGTCCCGCTGCACGTCGCGATTCCAGGCTTCGTCGTCGCCTTGACGGCTCTTCACCTGTGGGCGCACTTCGCGCAGCACGGCGTGTTCAACTGGAACCACGCGGTACTCGCGTGTTTTCTCGTCGTGAACTTCATGATCAACCTGTGGGAGCTCGTGCTGCACGGCGAGGCGGACCAGATCACCCGCGAGTACGAGGCGACGCGGCAGCCGTACAAGGGCCGCGAAGCCGTGCGCGCCGCGGAGTACTTCACGTCGAGCGTGCCGCTCTCGAAGCTGTTCCTGCCGCGCACGTGGACGGGCGTGTGGTCGAGCTACGCGCTCTACGACCCCGGCTATGCGGACCGGCGCTCGTTCGGCTGGAACATCGACGTCGGGAACGCGTGGTCGACCGTGATCCCGGCGGGCATCTTCGCGTGGGGCATGACGTTCGACCTGCTGTCGCCGCGCCTGCTCGGCGCGCTCGGCGTCGCCGTGTTCTGGCAGATGTTCTATGGGACGTGCGTCTACTTCTTCCAGTTCTTCAACAACAAGCGGCACGTCGGCCACTCGGTCGCATCGATCTTCGCGGTGGTGGTCTGCACGAACGTGCTCTGGTTCGTGTTCCCGCTGTGGGCGCTCGCGCTGTGCGTGAACCTGATCGAGACGAACAGCCTCGCGATCTTTCGCTGACGCCCGGAGCGAGCGCATGACGGACGCGCGATGAAGCTCGTGATTCCCGGCGGCGCCGGACACGTCGGCCAGGTCGTCGCGAAGGCGTTCGCGGGCGAAGGGCACGAGGTCGTCGTGCTGTCGCGTTCGCCGAACGCAGTGGGCGCGACCGGGCCGGTGCGAGTCGTCGCGTGGGACGGCGAGACGGTGGGGCCTTGGGCGCGCGAGCTCGAGGGTGCGGACGCGCTGCTGAATCTCGCGGGGCACACGGTCGACTGCCGCTACACGCCCGCGAATCGCGCACGCATCCTGAGCTCGCGCGTCGCCTCGACGCGCGCGCTCGGCGAGGCGGTCGCGCGCTGCGCGCAGCCGCCGCGCGTGTGGCTGCAAGCGAGCACCGCGACGATCTACGCGCACACGCTCGGCGCCGCTTGGGACGAGTCCGGTGTGTTAGGGGGAGGCGAGCCCGGCGCTCCCGACACGTGGCGCTTCAGCATCGACGTCGCGAAGCGTTGGGAGGCGGCGTTCGAGGCGGCGCCGACGCCGCACACGCGCAAGCTCGCGCTGCGCACCGCGATGACGATGTCGCCCACGCGCGGAAGCGTGTTCGCCGTGCTCTCCCGCCTCGCGCGTTTCGGGCTCGGCGGCGCGGTCGCCGGCGGACGGCAGTTCGTGAGCTGGGTGCACGGCGAAGACTTCGTGAGCGCGCTGCGCTTCTTGATCGCGCACGGCGAGATCTCCGGCGCGGTGAACGTCGCGTCGCCGAATCCGCTGCCGTACGCGGAGTTCATGCGCGCGCTGCGCAGCGCGTGGGGCATGCCGATCGGCCTGCCGGCGACGCGCTGGATGCTCGAGATGGCGGCGTTCGCGCTGCGCACCGAGTCCGAGCTCGTGCTGAAGAGCCGCCGCGTCGTGCCAGGACGCTTGCTACAAGCCGGCTTCGCGTTCGCGCATCCCGATTGGCCGCGCGCGGCTGCCGATCTCGTCGCGCGGCTCCGAGCCCGCAGTCATTAGGAGTCTTCATGTTCCGCCGAGTCGCCGCTCTCGTTCTCGCTTCTCATGCTGCCTTCGCGGCGGAGCCGGCCGCGCCGCCACCCGATCCCGCGCGGCTTCAGGCGCGCGACGTATTCGATCTCGAGCACGCGGTCGACCCGCAGATCTCTCCCCACGGCCGGCGCGTCGCCTACGTGCGCATGAGCTTCGACGTCCGCAAGGACGCGCCGCGGGCGAACCTGTGGATCGTCGACGCGAACGGCGCGAACCATCGCCCGCTGCTCTCCGGCGCCGACAGCCACGGTTCGCCGCGCTGGTCGCCGGACGGCACGCGCCTCGCATACGTGTCGGAGTCGGGCGGAAGCGCGCAGCTGCACGTGCGTTGGCTCGACACGGGCGACACCGCAGTTGTTACGGACCTGGTCGAGTCGCCCGCCGATCTCGCGTGGTCGCCCGACGGGCACTGGCTCGCGTTCACGATGCTCGTGCGCGCGCCGCTGGAGCCGCTCGCGCCGCCGCCGCAGGCGCCGGAGGGAGCGACCTGGTCGCCGCCCGTGACGACGATCGACCGACTCGTGTTTCGCGCGGACGGCTCGGGCTTTCTCGAGCGCGGCTTCACGCACGTCTTCGTCGCGCCGGCGGACGGCGGCGCCGCGCGTCAGCTCACGAGCGGCGATTTCGATCACGGCGGCCCGCTCTCTTGGAGCCCCGACGGCCGCACGCTGCTGGTCGCGGCGAACCGCAAGGCGGACTGGGAGATCGACGCGAACGAGAGCGAGATCTTCGCGCTCGACGTCGCGAGCGGCGCACTGACGCAGCTCACCGACCGCGACGGCCCCGACTTCAACCCCGTGTTCGCACCGGACGGAAAACGCATCGCGTACCTCGGCTACGACGATCGCCTCCAGTTTCATCAGGCGACGCGCCTCTACGTGATGGACGCGAACGGCGCGAATGGGCGCGAGCTGAACGCGCGCTTCGACGAGGACGTGTTCGACCCGCGCTGGTCGCCCGACGGTCGCAGCATCCTCTTCATGCACGACGCGCGCGGCATTCGGAAGCTGTCGTCGGTCACGCTCGACGGCCGAATGCGCGAGATTGCGAGCGGGCTCGGCGGCAACGACCTCGGGCGCCCGTACACGACGGGCAGCTTCAGCGTCGCGCGCAGCGGCGCGCTGGCGTTCACCGCGTCGACGCCGCAGCGGCCCGCAGACGTCGCGGTCGTTACGGGCGGCGCGCGCAGCAGCGTCACCGCGCTGAACGAGGACCTGCTCGCGCACAAGCGCCTCGGCGAGCTGCGCGAGCTCACCTGGAAGTCGTCGCACGATGGCCGCGAGATCCAAGGCTGGCTCGTCACGCCTCCGAGCTTCGACGCGACGCAGAAGTACCCGCTGATTCTGGAGATCCACGGCGGACCGGTGACGGCATACGGTCCGACGTTCGCGACCGAGATTCAGCGCTACGCCGCGGCGGGCTACGTCGTGCTCTACGCGAACCCGCGCGGCAGCACGAGCTACGGCGAAGCCTTCGCGAACCTCATCCATCACGCCTATCCGGGCAACGACTACGAGGACCTGATGAGCGGCGTCGACGCCGCGGTCGCGCTCGGCTTCGTCGACCCTGACAACCTGTTCGTCACGGGCGGCTCGGGCGGCGGTGTGCTCACGGCGTGGATCGTGGGCAAGACCTCGCGCTTTCGCGCCGCGGTCGTCGCCAAGCCTGTGATCAACTGGTCGAGCATGGTGCTCACGTCCGACGGCGCTCCGTTCTTCTACCGCTACTGGTTCTCGAAGCCGCCGTGGGAGGCGCCCGACGAGTACTGGCGCCGCTCGCCGCTCTCGCTGGTCGGGAACGTCACGACGCCGACCATGCTGATCACCGGCGAGGAGGATTGGCGCACGCCGATCGGCGAGAGCGAGCAGTACTACGCCGCGCTGAAGCTGCGCGGAGTCGAGACGCTGCTCGTGCGCGTGCCCGAGGCGTCGCACGACTTCGCGGCGCGACCGTCCCTCTTGATCGCGAAGACCGACAACATCGTCGCGTGGTTCGAGCGCTTCCGCGCGAAGCCGGAGGCCGCGCAGTGAGGGCGCTCGCGCTCGCGTCCGCACTGCTCGCGAGCGCGTGCGTCAGCGGCGCGCGCGACGACATGCAGCTCGCGCGCGACGCGTACGAGCGCTGCGTCGCCGCCGAAGGCGAGCGCGCGTGCACCGCGCAGAAGGAGCGCATGCTCGCGGCGGAGCGCGCCTACGCGGAGCAGGCGCAGCGCGCTTGGGGATGCAGCCCCGCGCACGCGGACTGCCCGCCCCGGCGCTGACGGCGCCTAACTACTCGCCGCGCAGCCAGCCGGGTGGAGCTCCGGCACGATGCGCGCGCTCGCTCAGCGCCTCGCGTTCCGCCTGCGCGCTCGCGAGGGCCGTGCGCGCCTCCGCGCATTTCTGCGCTTCCTCTCGCTCCTCGCGCCGTTTTCGGCTGCCGTCGCCCGGCGAGAGATTCACGTGATCGGTTGCGCATGCAGCGACGATGGGACTGAGCGACGCGACGAGCGCATCGAGCCGGCTCGTCTCGCCGCGCCACTCCCCTTCGCCCCAGCCGTCGTAGAGCTCGAGTTGCGGCGGCGCGGCCTTGTCCCTCGCGGGAGCGGCGGGAACGCGTGTGACCGCGCCAAGCTCCTTCGCGAGGAACGTCTTTGCGCTGCTGCGAGATTTCTCCGGCACGCGGGCGAGTTGGTCCGTGTAGTGGACGCTGCCGTCGTCGCTCGTCCACGCGTAGAGGATGCGTTCCTCCTCGGCGCAGAGCGGCGTGCCGAGCAGGAGCGCGAGACCGAGCGCGACGACGAGGCGGGTCACAGCAGAACTCTCATGACGCGACTCATCGGACGCCGGGGCCGCGGCCTAGAGCCGCGTCCCGCGCGCTTGCATTTCGCAGGCAACAGGACGGCAAAAGGCGCGACGGGGGTTACGGGCGCATGAACTCGAAGTCGGCATCGGGGTCGAGGCCCTTGCCAGCGAACTCGAGCTCGCTCGCGATGTCGCGCCAGTCGCGCGTTTGCTGCCAAAGCGCGAGCACCTCGTGCAAAGCGATGCGGCCGATCACGTCGCCAGGGATGCCGCGCGCTTGCGCCTCCGTCATCAGGGCGTCGAAGTGTTTCTTGACGAGCACGCGATCGTCAGTCACGAGCGAATCCTCCGCTCGGAATCGCGAACGCAAATCGCGCGCCAGCGCGAGAGCGCCGAAGCTGCGCGTGGAAGCCTGGCGCGCGAGGCGAATCGGCTCAGCGCGGGGCGGCGTGCCTCGTCAGCATGGGGTGACGCGAATCAGCACCGTGTGCGGGTTCGGTCGCGAGCTCTCGATCTGCGGGCGCTGGCCGCTGGTGAGCTCGCCGAAGAGCTCGAGGAATCCTTCGGCGGCATGCAGAGCGGCGTCGGGGTAGTCGCGCGCTTCGCTGATCACGATCTCCACGACTCCGCTCGCCCCAGCGCGCGTGTCCCACTTCATGAAGTCGTAGATCATCCGCGCGATGCCCGTGAAGATCTGCACGCCTTTCAGGTCGAGTCCGCCCGACGCCTGCGCGAATCCCTGATAAGCTCCGCCGAGCAGGCGCTTGCCCGCCTCGCGGCCGCGATGGCGCAGGTAAGCGATGGGATCCTCGGGGCTCTCGGCGCGCGCGAGCAGCTCGAGGCAGCGCGCGTAGCTCGCGATCGGGACCCAGCTCACGGGCGTGATCAGCGTGTCGAGCAGGCCGCGGTCCTTTTCGGTGAGGCCCGCGTCGACTTCCTCGACGTCGATTCGCCCTTCGTCGATCAATCGAAGCACGTCCGCCTGTACCGAGACGAACGCCGAACCCTTCACTGACGCCGCCATGTCGCCCCCAGGTCGGCTGCTGGCATCGGCGCGCGTCGCGGCGAGCTTGAACTCGCCTGGAATCGAAAGTCGTTTCCAACTGCACCGTTCTTCCACGGCTACGTTGCGCGCCATGGGGATCGACCACGCCGCCCGCCGCCGCGCAGCCTGGATCTCGCTCGTGGTCGGCGCCGCGATCTTCGTGGGCAAGATCGTCACGTGGCAGCTGACCGGCTCGGTCGCGGTGCTCTCGGACGCGCTCGAGTCCACCGTGAACATCGCCGCCGCCGCGCTGCTCGTGTTCAGCATGTTCGTCGCGGCGCGGCCCGCGGACCGCGACCACCCCTACGGCCACGGCAAGGTCGAGTTCCTCTCGGCCGGCATCGAGGGCGCGCTGATCGTGGTCGCCGCGGTGTTGATCGCCGTCGAGGCGATCGGGCAGCTGATCCGCGGCGGCGCGCCGCACGACTTGAACCTCGCGCTCGTCATGCTGGCCGCGCTGTCTGCCGGCAACGCGCTGCTCGGCTTCTACTTGTTACGGACGGGCCGCGCCGCGCAGTCGCTCGCCTTGATCGCGGACGGCAAGCACGTGCTCGCCGACGTCTGGACGAGCGCCGGCGTCCTGGTGGGACTCGCGGCCGTGAAGCTCACCGGGATCGTGTGGCTCGACCCCGCGGTTGCGCTCGCGGTGGCGGCGAACATCGTGCGCGAGGGCTTCCGGCTCGCGCGCAGCGCGGTGCGCGGGCTGATGGACGAGGCGGATCCCGAGCTGCTGAACCGCCTCGTCGCGACGCTCGCGCGCGAGCGCGCGCCTCACGAGATCGACGTGCACGGCCTGCGCGCGTGGCGCTCGGGTGCGCTCGTGCACGCGGACCTTCACCTCGTCGTCCCGCGTTACTACGACGCGGAGCGCCTGCACGAAGTCAGCGAAGAGGTAGAGGAACGGCTGCTGGCCGGCCTCGCCGAGCCGGGCGAGGCGGTCGTTCACTTCGACCCGTGCGGGCCCGTGCACTGCGCGAGCTGCGAGGTGCCGGCCTGCCGCGTGCGCGGCGCCGCGTTCAAGGAACGCGCGCCGCTGAGTGTGCTGCACGCGACGCGCACCGATCCCGACGCGGACCACGCGAAGCGGGCTGCGAGGCACTGAGCACGCGAAGCACGCAGCGCGGCGAAGCCGAGCGAGTCGAGGCACTGCTGCTGCGCTACGCGCCTACCGCGCGCTCCCAGAGCCACACGCTCGCGAGCGCGGCGACCGCGAGCGAGCCGCCCGCGAGCGCGAAGCGCGGGTAGAGCGCGCTCCGCCGCAGCGCGAGAGCGAGCGGCAGGAATGCGGCGACGATCGCGAGCTGGCCGAGCTCGACGCCGGCGTTGAACGCGACCAGCGCGAGGGTCCGCGCGCCGGCCGGGAGGCCGAGGTCGATCAGCACGCTCGCGAAGCCGAGCCCGTGCACGAGGCCGAAGCCGAACGCGATCGCCCAGCGCGGCGCGCGCAGGAACGGGCGCAGGTTGTCGAGCGCGGCGAGCACGATCGACGCAGCGATCGCGGACTCGACCCAGCGCGACGGGAGTGCGACCACGTCGAGCGCTGCGAGCGCGAGCGTGATCGAGTGCGCGAGGGTGAACGCGGTGACGACGCGCAGCACGTCGAGCGCCGCCGCGCGTGCGCTCTCGACCGCGCGCCAACGGCCGGCCTCGCGGCGCACGACCGCGGGCAGCAGCAGGCACAGCAAGAACAGCACGTGATCGATGCCGATCCAGATGTGCCACACGCCCTCGCGCAGGAAGTCGTTGAGCGTGCGCCACGTGCTCGCGGGCTCCGTCAGCGCGAAGCGCGGCGCCGCGGGTGAGAGCACGGCGCTGCTCGCGGAGCCGCCATGGGAGGTGCGCAGCAGCCCGCGGTGCTGCGGATCCAGCGCGAAGAGCAGGTCGTACTCGAGCGCGATGTCGCGCGCGCTCGCGCACGTCGCGTCGAGCGCGAGCACGGCGTAGGCGCCATCCGTGTGCCGGTCGACCTGGTGCGAGGCGATGCGCGCACGGCACGGCGAGTCGCTCGCGCTGATGCGCAGGTGCGAGAGCGCGTACGCGTCGATCGCAGCGCGCTGCTCGCGCAGCTCGCCCCAGCTGATCGCGCCGTCCGCATTCGCGTCGAGGCCGACCGCGAGCTCGAGGTCGCGCAGCGCGATGTCCCAGCGGCCCGACACGCGGGCGCCGTCGACCGTGAGCGAGAGGTATGCGTCGCTCGCCTTGTGCGCATGTGCGCTCGCGGCGACGAGGAGCAGCGCGAGGACGCGGAGGATCGGCTTCATCGCAGCTCCTTCGCGCGCGCGGCGAGCGCCTGGATGCGGGCATCTTCGAGTCGCGAGCTTGCGACCAGCGCGAGCGCGGGCTGCGCGGCCGCGCGCTCGCGCGTCGCGAGCGCGGCTACCGCGTGGCTCGAGTGCCGCTGCCCGCGTGCGGCGGCTTCGTCGCGCGCATCGAACAGCCCGAGCCGTGCGCGGCGCGCTGGGATCGCTTCGTCGCGCGGGAGCTCGGCTGGCCCCGCTCGCGAGTGGAGCGCGAGGCGGCGCGCGGCGCGCTGCGCGTGAATGGCGCGGGTGATCTGCGGCGCGTCGTCGCAGACGGCGACGAGCTCAGCTGCGCGTCATGACGACTTCGCGCGCGCGAACGCCCCCGCCTTCAGCCGCGCGAAGTAGTCGCGCGCGGCGGCGTCGATCTTGCCGGAGAGCATCACGACACCGACGAGGTTCGGGAACGCCATGCCGAGGATCATCAGGTCGCCGAAGTCGAGCACCGCCTGTGCTGCGAACACGGCGCCGGCCCAGGTGAAGAGCAGGAAGACGAGCTTGTAGACGAGGAGCGAGCGCACGCCGAACAGGTGCGCCCAGCACTGTTCGCCGTAATAGCTCCACGAGATCATCGTGCTGAACGCGAACAGGAACGCGGTGAGCGAGAGCACGTACTCGAAGCCTGGGAAGATGCTGTTGAACGCCCACGAGGTCATCGCGATGCCCGAGCCCGCTTCCGGATGCGTGTAGGCGCCGGTCACTACGACCACGAGCCCGGTCATGTGGCACACGATCACCGTGTCGATGAACGGCTCGAGCAGTGCGACGAGGCCTTGTCGCACGGGCTCGCTCTGCGTCGCGGCGCTGTGCGCGATCGGCGCGGAGCCGCAGCCCGCCTCGTTCGAGAAACCCGCACGGCGGAAGCCGATGATCATCACGCCCACGACGCCGCCGAACGCCGCCTCGGGTGAGAACGCGCCGCGCACGATCGTTCCGAACGCGGCAGGGATCTCGCTCGCGTGCAGCACGAGAATCGCGAAGCCCGCGACGAGGTAGATGCCGCACATCACGGGCACGAGCACCGAGGCGACGTCGCCGATGCGCTTGATGCCGCCGATGATCACGAGGCCGACGAGCACCGCGAGAAAGAGCCCGAACGCGACCGCGCCGCCGGTTCCGGCGAAGGCGGGCACGACGTTCGCGAACTGAGCGAACGACTGGTTCGCCTGATACATGTTGCCGCCGCCGAAGCTCGCGCCGATGCACATCACCGCGAACACGCTCGCGAGCACGGCGCCGAGCCGCGGCCAGCCGATCTCCGCGAGGCCTGCGCGCAGGTAGTGCATGCCGCCGCCGGAGATGTGCCCGTCGGCGCGCGTCACGCGATACATCTGCGCGAGGGTCACCTCGGCGAACTTCGACGACATGCCGAGCATGCCGGCGATGACCATCCAGAACACCGCGCCGGGGCCGCCGAGTCCCACCGCGGTCGCCACGCCCGCGATGTTGCCGAGGCCGACGGTGGCGGAGAGCGCGGCGGAGAGCGCTTGGAACGGGGAGATCTCGCCCTTGTCCTCGGCGCGCGCGTAGTGACCGCGTACGACCTCGGTGCCGTGCTTGAAGCCGCGCAGACTGATGAAGCGGAAGCGCAGCGTGAAGAAGAGGGCGGCGATTGCGAGCCAGACGACGACGGCGGGAGCGACGATCTCGCCGGGCGTGCCGTTGTCCCAGAACGCGACGTCGAAGAAGATCACTGCATCGATCGGGCTCACGATGAAGCGCTGAAAGAGCGCATCGAGCTGGCCGAGGATGTCGCCCACGAGAGCCCCCTGTGCGCGCGGAAGTGCGCGTCCGTTCAATGAAATCGGCGAGGGGGTCGCGTACGCTTAGCGCCTTTCGCGCGCTCGCACGATGCGCGCCGGAGGCTTTTCGTGACGGGTCGCACGCTCTCGGAGCACGCATCGAAGGAGCTGCTCGCGCGCTACGGCGTGCCCGTCTCGCGCGAGGCGCTCGCGCAGGACGCCGCGGGCGCTGCCGCTGCGGCGGAGCGATTAGGGTTTCCCGTCGTCGTGAAGCTGTGCGGCGACGCGATCGCGCACAAGACCGAGCGCGACCTCGTGCGCCTCGGCCTCGCGAACGCGGATGCGGTGCGCGCGGCCGCGAGCGAGCTGCTCGCGAAGGCGCGGCCTGATGACGGAAAGGTCGAGCTGCTCGTCGCGGAGATGGTGCGCGGCAAGCGCGAGCTGATCGCGGGCCTGGTGCGCGACCCACAGTTCGGGCCGTGCGTGTTGTTGGGGCTCGGCGGCATCGCGGCCGAGGCGCTCAGCGACGTCGTGTTCGCCGCGGCGCCGCTCACCCGCGCCGAGGCGAGAGCGCTCGTGACGAAGCTGCGCAGCGCGAACCTCTACGTGAAACCGTGGCGCGGCGAGCCCGCGGTCGACCTCGACGCGCTCGCGGACGTGCTCGTGGGGCTCGGCAAGCTCGGCGCCGAGCGCCCCGACATCGCGAGCGTCGACCTGAATCCCGTGCTGATCGCACACGGCAAGCCCGTCGCCGTGGACGCGCTGGTGGAGATCGCGGACGTACAGCCGGCCGCGGCGAAGCCGGCGCGCGCTCTCGACGAGTCCGCGATCCGCGAGAAATTTGCGCGGCTCTTCAACCCGCGCGGTGTCGTGGTCGCGGGCGTGTCGTCGCATCCGGGCAAGTTCGGCTTCGTCGCGTATCACAACCTGCTGCGCTTCGGTTATCAGGGGCAACTGTTCCCCGTGAACCGCGAGGGCGTGGACGTGCTCGGCATGCCCACGCTGAGCGACGTCTCGCAGGTGCCCGAGAACGCGGCGGACCTCGTGTTCGTGTGCACCCAGGCGCAGACGAACCCCGAGTTATTGAAGGCCTGCCGCGCGCGCGGCGTGCGCGCCGCGTTCATCGCGAGTGCGGGCTACGGCGAGGCGGGCGAGGAGGGAAAGAAGGCCGAGGCGGATCTCGTGAAGCTCGCGAACGACCTCGGCATGGTCGTTGCGGGCCCGAACGGGCAGGGCGTGATCTCCACCGAGGTCTCGATGTGCGCGCAGATTGTGGCGCCGCATCCACCGCGCGGGCACATCAGCGTCGCGAGCCAGAGCGGCAACCTCGTTTCGAGCTTCCTCAACTACTCCGTCGAGTCCGGCATCGGCGTCTCGAAGGCGATCAGCGCCGGCAACTCTGCGCAGACCACGCTCGCCGACTACGTCGAGTATTTCGGCGTCGACCCCGACACCGCGGTCGTGCTCGCTTACCTCGAGAGCGTGGGCGACGGGCGCCGCTTCGCGGACGTGATGCGCGCGACCTCGCGGCGAAAGCCGATCGTGCTCGTGAAGGGCGGCGCCGCGGCCGAGGGCCAGCGCGCTGCTGCGAGCCACACGGGAGCGCTCGCGAGCGACGACCGCGTGTTCGACGGCGTCGCGAAGCAAGCGGGGGTGATCCGCGCGCCGAGCGTCGAGCACGCGTTCGAGTGGGCCGCGAGCTTCGCGACGCAGCCGCTGCCGCGCGGCCGCCGCACGATCGTGTTCACCACCGCCGGCGGCTGGGGCGTGCTCGCGGCCGACGCCTGCGCCGCGAGCGGGCTCACGCTCATGCCTCTGCCCGACGACCTGAAGGCGAAGATCGACACCGTCGTTCCGCCGCGCTGGTCCCGTAACAACCCGATCGATCTCGCCGGCGGCGAGACGCGCGACACCGTGGCGCAGGTGATGGACTGGATCGTCGCGCATCCCGACGTCGACGCGATGATCCACCTCGGCATCGGCATCCAAGCCGGCCAGGCCAACGCCTTCAGGTCGGGCCCTTACTACCCGGGCCACGGCATCGACCGCATCGTCGACTACCACGTTCGCCAAGACCGCCGCTACGCCGCGATCGCGCGCGAGGTGAGCGAGAAGTACGGCAAGCCCGTGCTGACGTGCAGCGAGCTCGTGAACACCGACAGGCATTATGGAAACAGCGGGCCGGTCGGCGTGAAGGAAGAAGGCCGCGTCTGCTACCCGAGCGCGCACCGCGCCATCGCCGCGCTCGCCGCGATGTGCGAGTACGCCGAGTGGCGGCGAGCGCAGGGCTGAGAGCCATGGCCGCGAAGAAACCCCCTGCGAAGTCTGCGAGCGGCGACCGCGTCGTCGTCGAAAACGTGAACCACCCCGGCAAGACGAGCACGGTGGACGGCACGAAGTACCGCGAGGCGAAGGCCGCGCTGCTCGCGGCGCTGCCGAAGACGGGCGGGCTCACGCAGGCCGAGATGATCGCGGGCGTAAGATCGCGCCTGCGCGGCGAGCTCGCGGAGAAAGCGGGCTGGTGGACGAAGTGCGTGCAGCTCGATCTCGAAGCGAAGGGCGTCGTCGTGCGCGATGGGAAGAAGCCCGTGCGCTGGCGGCGGGCGTGATCGGGCTCGGGGCGCGAAAGCCGATCGACGAGCTCACACTCGCAGACTTGGAGGTCTTCCCGATCTGGGAATTCGCCGACGACGAGGAGGCGCTCGAGGGCCGCGATGAGACCTGGGTGCGACCGGTCGCCGCGCGAATCGTTGATCCGCAGAGGCTGGCGAGTTTGAGTGTCGCAAGCGGATTCACGACGGCGTCTGGGAAGACGCTCGGCGGGTTTGTCGGACTCCGCGTGGCGGTGTCCGCTCCGGACGAACTCGAAGTCGCCGTCGCCGTCCTGCTCGCCAACGGCATGTACGTGCCCGCGTGGCCCACACGAGGAAGAGCGCGAATTCACGCCGCGGCGCGCCTCGGGTTGACGGAGGAGCAATTCTTCCCGTTGCGGTACCGCCTTCGGGTGCACATCGGCGACGAAGGCACGCCGCGCGAGGGAGTGCTCGATCGCGCACCGGATCTGCCGCCGATCCTCTAGGAGAACCACGACGATGATCCTCTTCGAACATCCCCTCTCGCCCTACGCGCAGAAGAACAAGATCGCGCTGCGCGAAAAAAACGTGCCGTTCGAGCTGAAGCTGCCGATGGGCATCGGTGCCGGTGCGGGAATGGCGTCCGACTTCACGAGCGCGTCGCCGCGCGGTGAGGTGCCGGCGCTCGTCGACGGCGACACGCGCATCTTCGATTCCACGATCATCCTCGAGTACATCGAGGAGAAGTGGCCGACGCCGCCGCTGTTGCCGCGCGATCCGGCGCTGCGCGCCCGCGCGCGCATGATCGAAGACGCGATGGACACACACTACGAGGCGATCAACTGGGGCCTCGGCGAGATCCGCTTCATGGGCCGCGCGAAGGGCGAGCTCGCGGCGAAGATCGAGGCGAGGGCCGCGCAGCAGGTGGCGGCTTGGCAACGCTGGCTCGAGAAGCAGTTAGGGAACGCGGACTGGTTCGGCGGCGCGAGCTTCGGCTGGGCCGACCTCTCGGTGATCCCGTACATCAACGGCTCCGCGGGCTTCGGCCTGACACCTGTCGCCGGCTCGAAGCTCGCGGCGTGGGCCGCGCGCGCGAACGCGAGGCCGTCGGTCGCGCAGACCGCAGCGGAGGCGACCGCCTCGATCGCGGGGATGAGCGGCGTGAGCGACCTGATCGAGAAGGGCCTCTTCAAGCGCGAGTACCGCGACCACCGGCTCGAGTGGATGATCAAGAGCGGCGGGCTTCAGGTCGTGCTCGACGGGCTCGCGAAGGACAACATCCGGTTCTCGCCGGAGTTCGAGTGAGCACGCCCACGGCCTGGCGCGGCACCGCCTACAACGCCGCCACCGAATCCGAGAACCGCATCCACGCCGACGACGTGGCGCAGCGCTTCGGCTTTCGCGGCGGGCTCGTGCCGGGCGTGACGGTGTTCGCGTACCTCGTGCAGCCCGCGATCGAGGCGTGGGGGCTCGACTGGCTGTCGCGCGGCGGGGCGACGATCACTTGCAAGAAGCCGCTCTACGACGGCGCGCAGTTCGAGGTGTCCGTAACAACCGAGGCGGACGAACGTGGCTACGCGGGCCGGGTGGTGGACGACGCGGGCGTGCTTTGCGCCGACGGGCGCGTGTGGCTCCCGCGCGAGCTTCCGCCTGCGCCGCGGCGAAGCGGCGCGCGGCCCGTGCCCGCGCTCGATGCGCGTCTGCCCGCGACGCGCGCGGCGCTGGAGCGGCTGCGGGAGATCGGCATGGGCGCGCTGCGGCTGCGCTGGAACGCGGACGGCGAGATGGGGCGCACCTCGCGCGATCTCGCGGACATGCCCGCACTCGTGCGCCCCGATCGCGAGGCGCTCGCGAACCCCGCATTCGTGCTCGGCCTCGCGAACTGGGTGCTCGCGCGCAACGTGAGGCTCGACGCGTGGATTCACGCGCAGAGCGAGGCGCAGCTCTTCGCCTCCGTACCGCTCGGCAGCGAGATCACGGTCGAGGCGCACGTGACGGACCTCTTCGAGAAGGGGGGCCACGAGTTCGTGGACCTCGACATCGCCGCCTTCTCGGACGAGCACGCGCTGATGAGCGCCAAGCACCGCGCGATCTACAGGCTGCGCGGCGCCTAACAAGCGGAGATTCGAGATGACCCCCGAGCTTGCCGCCCAGATCGCAGCGCAAGAGCGCTTCTTCGCGCCGGTGTTGTGTACGCCAGCGGGCGTGACGTTCTCGCGCGACGAGCTCGGCGGCGTGCCCGTGGAGTGGACCACGCCCGCGAGCGGCGTGACCGACGCATCGCGGGTGGTGCTCTACCTGCACGGCGGCGGCTACTCGAGCGGGCTCGCGGCGTGGGCCCGGCGCGCGACGGCGCGGCTCGCGCTCGGTCTCGGCGTGCGCGTCGCCGCTGCCGAGTACCGCCTCGCGCCGCGCTTCCCGTTTCCGGCCGCGCACGAGGACGTGCTCGCGGTCTATCGCCACCTGATCGGAGCCGGCGGCTTCGCGCCGGGCCGCGTCGCCGTCGCCGGTGACTCCGCTGGCGGCGCGCTCACGGTGTCGCTGATGGCCGACGCGCGCGATCGCGGCATCCCGCAGCCCGCGTGCGGAATGCTGAACTCGCTCTGGGCCGACATCGCGCTGAACACTCCCTCGCTCGACGACCCCGCCCGTAACGAGTTCGACATCCGCCGCGAGCTGGTCGAGGTGCTCTCGCGCACGCTGCTCTCCACGGGCGGCGTCGATCCGCGCGATCCACGCCACTCGCCCGTCTACCGCGATCTGCGCGGGCTGAATCCGCTGCTGATTCAGGCCGCGGGCCGCGACGTGTGCCACGACGACAGCATTCGGCTCGCCGCGAACGCGCGCGCGGCGGGCGTGACCGTGAAGATCAGCGAGTACGCCGACGCGGAGCACATCTGGATCCTGAACGGCCCCTGCCGCATGCACTACGGCGCGAGCTATCCGAACGACACGGTCGCGTTCGTCGCCAGCGCCAGCGAGCCGCCGGAGGCGATCAGCGCGGTCGAGGAGATGTGCGCGTTCGTGCGAGAGCACGCGCGCTGAGGCGCACGCGGCGCGCGGCCGCGCTCAGTCCTTGCGCTTCGGCGCCTTCGGCTCGAGCAGTGGCATGCCGTCGCGCGCACCCGTCCATAACAAGCCCGCGCGCGAGTAGATGCCGAGCTTCTCGCGCGTGTCGACGATGTCGAGGTTGCGCATCGTGAGCTGCCCGATGCGGTCCTGCGGCGTGAAGAAAACCTCTTCGCCCTTCTCCATCGTGAGCCGCGAGGGGTTGTAGGTGAGATTCGGGCTCGTCGTGTCGAGCAGCGAGTAGTCGTTGCCCCGCCGCAGCTCGAGCGTGACTTCGCCCGTGATCGCGCGCGCCACCCAGCGCTGCGCGGTCTCGCGCAGCATCAGCGCCTGCGGGTCGAACCAGCGACCGTGGTAGAGCAGCTTGCCGAGGCGGCGGCCGTTCGTGCGGTACTGCTCGATCGTGTCCTCGTTGTGGATGCCGCTCACGAGGCGCTCGTACGCGATGTGCAGCAGCGCCATGCCGGGCGCCTCGTAGATGCCGCGGCTCTTCGCCTCGATGATGCGGTTCTCGATCTGATCGCTCATGCCGAGCCCGTGCCGCCCGCCGATCGCGTTCGCCTCGCTGAAGAGCGAGAGCGCGTCCGCGAAAGTCTGCCCGTTCAGCGCGACGGGTGCGCCTTCCTCGAAGCGCACGCTCACGATTTCGGGCTTCACCGCGACCTCGGGCTTCCAGAACGCTACGCCCATGATCGGCTGCACGATTGCGATGCCCGCACTCAGCGACTCGAGGTCCTTCGCCTCGTGCGTCGCCCCTAACAGGTTCGAGTCGGTCGAGTACGCCTTCTCGACGCTCATCTTGTACTCGAAGCCGTTCGCGACTAGGTACTCCGACATCTCTTTGCGCCCGCCGAGCTCGTCGATGAAGCGCTGGTCGAGCCACGGCTTGTAGATGCGCAGGTTCGGGTTCGCGAGCAGCCCGTAGCGGTAGAAGCGCTCGATGTCGTTGCCCTTGAAAGTGCTGCCGTCGCCCCACACGTGCACGTCGTCCTCGCGCATCGCGACGACGAGCATCGTGCCCGTGACCGCGCGGCCGAGCGGCGTGGTGTTGAAGTAGGTGTTGCCGCCCGTCGAGATGTGGAACGCGCCGGTCTGGATCGCGGCGATGCCTTCGGCGACGAGCTGGTGCCGGCACTCGACGAGGCGCGCTTTCTCCGCGCCGTAGGCGAGGGCCTTCTTCGGGATGTCGTCGTAGTCCTTCTCGTCGGGCTGCCCGAGGTTCGCGGTGTACGCGTACGGCACGGCGCCTTTCGCGCGCATCCAGTGCAGCGCCGCGCTCGTGTCGAGTCCGCCCGAAAACGCGAGGCCGACTTTTTCGCCGACGGGAAGGGACTGGAGAATGGTGCTCACGCGCGCTCCTCGGAAGGCGCGCGAAGATACGCGCAGCGCAGGCTCAAACCAGCGTGACGGCGTCGCCGACGCGCACCTCGCCGGCGCTCGCGATCTTCGCGTACGCGCCGACGTTCTGGTCCGCTTCCTTCACCACGGTCCGCATCAGGCCCGTGTCCTGCGGCACGTCGCCGAAGCCGTGGGTGATCATCACGCAGCGCGGGCAGGGACCGAGCACGTCGAGCGTCGCGCCGCCGATGCGCAGCTGCTTCCCCGTCCACGCGGCTTCGACGAAGCCCTCGTCTTCCGTCGCGATCACGAGGTTCGGGCGGAAGCGCCGCACGTCGATCACCGATCTGGGTGCGATCGCGCGGAGCTTGCGAAGTGTCGCCTCCGTAACGACCAGCAGCGGATACGCGTCGAAGTAGGTGCCGGGCGGCGACTCGTACTGAACCAGCTCGGGCGGGAACTGCGCGAAGTTCGGCAACGGCTCGTCGGCGTTGCGGCCGAAGATTGCGCGCATCTCGGTGAGCACGTCGGGCGAATCGGGCGCGCCGCGCTTGTAGTGCTCGAGCGCGCTCGCGGGCAGCAGCGGCCACAGCGTGACGCGCTGCTCGAGCGCGGCGCTGATGCGCTCCGCGGCGTTCGCGTCGCTCGCGCGCACGACCGCGCCGCCGGGCAGCGTGATCTCGGGCGCCGGCGCGGGCGCGCCAACGGCCGGCTCGCTCGCGTAGCGTGCGCGGCAAGTCATTAGGCGCGGGATCTTCTTCGCGCCGCGGATGCCGCCGCGCTCCTCGTCGCGCACGGCCCACGCGCGATCTCCCGGAATCCCGTTCTCCCCGAGCAGCGCGCGCTCGATGCGCTCGCCCTCCATCGACTTCACGGGGTGACGCCAGATCTCAGCGATGCGGCCGGCGGGCATGTGGGACCTCTTGGGGCGGTTGAGGCGAGCGACCATCGCACAGGTCCAGGGCATCGAGACGGCCGCTTTTTTCCGCGTTTACTCCGCATCGGCGTCGAGGACTCCGCCGATGCTGCGCGCTTCGCTTGCGGTCTCGGCCGACGTGCTTGGGCGGAGAGTTCGACTTCGAGGTTGTTCCGGCGGTGCGCTGGCGCGTGATTGGGTGTTCGATGAGCGGAGACGTTGTTGCGCCGTGTAGAAGGATGTGAACCCGACGTGGCGGAGGCCGTAGGGGCGGCGGCGCGCGCGATTGGAGATGGGTCGATGACTCCGTGGAGCTGGCTCTCGCTCGTTCTTGCGCTCGTGCTCGTGCCTGGCGTCGCGCTCGGAAACCGCTGGCTCGGCCGGCCGGGAGGTAACGAAGGCGCGCTCGTCGCCGAGCTCGCGATGTTCGCGCTCGCTGGGCTGATGCTCTGGATCGTGCGCGTGAAGGAAGGCAAGAGCTGGGAGTCGTTAGGCCTCGGTCCGCCGCCGCGCGGCACGCCCTTGCTGACGCTCGGCATCATCGCCGCCGCAGTCGCTTCGATCGCCGCGGTGATCCTCGTGTTGTCGCTCCTCGACATTCCATCGCTTCAGGGCGACAGCCACGATCGCCCCCTCTGGCTGCTCGCGGTGATGTGCTTCCGCGCCGGCACGCTCGAGGAGCTCACGTACCGCGCGGTGGCGATCGATCGCGTATCGCTGCTCACGCGCAGCAAGACGCTGGGGTGGCTCCTTCCCGCCGTTCTCTTCGGCGTGCTGCACTACCCGCAAGGCGTCTCGGGAATCCTCATCGCGTTCGTGGCAGCCCTCGTGATGAGCGTGTTCTTCCTGAGGAAGCGAAATCTGTGGGCGAACATGACCGCGCACTTCTCGATCGACTTCATCCCGAACGTCGTGCTGCCGCTGCTCGGCGGCGTGGAGTGAGGCGCGGGCGCCGAGCGGCGCGATAGCCTCGGCGCATGCCTGCAGCGCTCTCCCACCTTCGGATCTGTGACTTCACCGGTCAACTAGCCGGGGCCGGCGCGACCAAATGGCTCGCGGCGTTCGGCGCCGAGGTGATCCGCATCGAAGACCCCGTCACGATGGGGCTGTGGGACATCCTGCGGCCGATGCCGCCGTTCGTGGACGAGCGACGCGGGCCGGACTTCGGCGGCGGCTTCAATAATCACAACGTCGAGAAGCTCGGCATCACGCTGAACCTGCGCACCGAGAAGGCGCGGGAGATCCTCGCCGAGATCGTGAAGCGCTCGGACGTGGTGAGCGAGAACTTCGCGAAGGGCGTGCTCGCGCGCTGGGGCTTCGGCTACGAGCGCCTGAAGCAGCTGAAGCCCGACATCATCTACGTCTCGAACTGCGGCTTCGGGCACGTGGGCCCGTACTCGGACTGGAAGACGTGGGGCCCGATCGTGCAGGCGATCTCGGGCCTCACGCACTTATCAGGCTTGCCCGGCCGCGAGCCAGCCGGCTGGGGCTACTCTTACATGGACCACACCGGCGGCATGTACATGGCCCTCGCGATCCTGCTCGCGCTCGTGCACCGGCAGCGCACGGGCGAGGGGCAGTGGGTGGACATGTCGTGCACCGACGCGGGCCTCTCCCTGACAGGCACCGCCGTGCTCGACTGGACGGTGAACGGGCGCCCTTCCCGGCGCGAGGGCTGGCCGGACGCGAACCGCAGCGCGCACGCGCCGTGGGCTCCGCACGGCATCTATCCCGCCGCGGGCGAGGACGAGTGGATCGCGATCGCTTGCCGCAGCGACGCCGAGTGGCGCGCGCTCGCCGCCAAGCTCGGCATCGCGGACGCGCGCTTCGCAACGGCGCCGGCTCGCCTCGCCGCACAGGACGCGCTCGACGCCGCGGTCGGCGCCGCGACGCGCGCCCACGCGAAGTTCGCACTCGCGCGCGAGCTTCAGGCATTGGGGATCGCTGCTGCTGCAGTCGCGAAGCCCGAGGAGCGCATCGACCACGACGCGAACACCGCCGCGTGGGGCCTTTGGCCGACGAGCACGCATGCGAAGATGGGCCGCGTGCGCGTCGACGGGCTGCCGGTGCACCTCTCGAAGACCGACTGGAAGATCGAGCACGGCGCGCCGTGCCTCGGCGAGCACACCGAGCTCGTCCTGAACCGCGTGCTCGGCATGAGCGCGGACGACGTGGCGAAGCTGCGCGCGGAGGGCGTCGTATGAGCGCCCCCGAACAGCATGGTGCTCTGCACGGCGTTCGCGTCGTCGAGCTCGCGAACGAGAAGTGCGCTTGGGCGGGCAAGCTGCTCGCGGACATGGGCGCGGACGTGATCCTCGTCGAGCCGCCGGGCGGAGACGCCACGCGCAGCTACGGCCCGTTCTACGAGGACGAGCCCGGCGACGACCGCAGCCTGTACTGGTGGCACCACCACACGAGCAAGCGCGGCATCGTGCTCGACCTAACAACCGAGCCGGGCCGCGCCACGCTGCGCGAGCTCGTCGCGCGCGCCGACGTGCTGCTCGAAGCCGAAGCGCCAGGCGCGCTCGCGGCGCAGCGCCTCGACTACGCCGACCTCGCGCCCGCGAATCCGCGCCTGATCCACTGCGCGATCACGCCCTTCGGCCGCAGCGGGCCGCGCAAGGACGAGATCGCGACGGATCTCACCGTGATCGCGGCGGGCGGCCCCGCCTGGATGAACGGCTACGACGACCACTCGCTGCCGCCCGTGCGCGGGCTCGGCAACCAAGGCTGGGCGATGGGCTGTCATTACGGCGTGTTGTCGATCCTCACGGCGATCGTCTACCGCGCCGTTTCGGGCGAGGGGCAGTTCATCGACGTGAGCTTGCACGCGGCGGCGAACGTGACGACGGAAGTCGGCTCCTACGGCTGGCTCGTCGCGAAGCAAACCGCGCAGCGGCAGACCGGCCGCCACGCGGGCCCGACGATCACGATGCCGTCGCAGATGAAGTGCGCCGACGGCCGCTACGTGAACACCGGCATGCCACCGAGGAAGCCCGCGGAGTTCGCGAACCTCGTGCGCTGGCTCCAGTCATTGGGGTTCGACGAGCAGCTGCCCGAGGTGGTGTTCCTGAAGATGGGCGCGGAGCGCGACTCGATCGATCTCAGCAAGATCGGCCAAGACGCCGAGATCACCGCGATCTTCGGTGCGGGCCGCGAGGCGATGAACTTCATCGCCTCGAGAGTCAGCGCGTACGAGTTCTTCACCGGCGCACAGCGCGCAGGATTAGCCGTCGGCGCGATCTTCTCGCCCGACGAGGCCTACGAGGACCCGCACTTCAAGGCGCGCGGCTTCCAAGTCGAGGTGCATCACCCCGAGCTGGGGAAGAGCTTCCGCTACCCCGGCGCGCCGTACGCGATGCAGCGCGGCAAGTGGCGCATCTCGCGCCGCGCGCCGCGGCTCGGAGAGCACACGGACGAAGTGTTGAGAGAAATCGGAGAACCCTGACCGCGCGCAAGCGCGCGAGGAGAGACGTATGGGCATCCACGACTTCCCCCTGATCGACGTCGACGCGCACTACACGGAGCCGCCGGATCTTTGGCTGTCGCGTGCGCCGGCTGCGCTGCGCGACGTTGCGCCGCGCGTGGTGAAGACGCCGGAAGGCAACGACACGTGGATCGTGGGCCGCGACACGCCGCTCTCGCCGCCCGGTTTCTGCGTGATCCGCACCGATGGCTCGAAGGCAATCGGCTCGTTCTCGGTACACCGCTTCGACGAGATGATCGCGGCCGCGAGCGACCCGGCTGCGCGCGTGCGCGTGATGCAGGAGTTGGGCATCTCGCGGCAGGTGCTCTACCCGAACGTGCTCGGCTTCGCGGGCGCCGCGCTGATGCGCATCGAGGACGCCGCGCTGCGAGACTTCTGCATCACCGCCTACAACGACGGCGTGGCCGACGTGCAGCGCGCGTCCGGCGGGCGCCTTCTGCCGCAGGCGATGCTGCCGTTCTGGGACGTGCGCGCCTCCGCGCGCGAGCTCGAGCGCTGCCACGAGCAGCTCGGCCTAACAGGCTTCACGATGATGGACGCGCCCGAAGCTTGGGGCATGCCTTCGCTCGCAGACAGCGCGTGGGATCCGCTCTGGTCCACCGCGCAGGAGCGCAGGCTCCCGGTGAACTTCCACATCGGCTCGAGCGGTGTGAGCGCGACGGCGGTCTGGCCCGGCATCGAGATGCCGCGCCAGCTCGCCGCGGGCTCGACGGTCATGTTCATCGCGAACGCCCGCTGCATCGTGAACCTCATCTTCAGCGGACTGCTCGATCGCTTCCCCTCGCTCAACTTCGTCTCCGTCGAGAGCGGTGTGGGCTGGCTGCCATTCGCGATCGAGGCCGCCGAGTATCAGGTGGACGAGAACGGCGTCGACCTCGCACTTCGCCCGAGCGAGTACTTCCGGCGGCAGATTTACGCCTCGTTCTGGTTCGAGCAGCGCGATCTGGCGGCCTGCGCCAAGCGGCTCGGCACCGACAACGTGATGGTCGAGACGGACTTCCCGCATCCGACGTGTCTCTACCCCGGTCCGCGCAAGAAGCTCGAAGAGGCGGTCGCCAGCCTGAGCGAAGCCGACCAGCGCAAGATCTTCTACGGCAACGCCGCGCGCGTGTACGGAGTCGACCCGAATCCGTGAGGGGTTAGGGGAAGCGTGAGCGACACGTTCGAAGGCGGCTGCGACTGCAAGCACGTGCGCTACCGGCTCACCTCGAAGCCGCTGTTCGTGCACTGCTGCCACTGCCGCTGGTGCCAGCGCGAGAGCGGCGCCGCGTTCGCGCTCAACGCGATGATCGAGACGGAGCGCGTGCAGCTGCGCGCGGGCCAGCCGCTCTACGTGATGACGCCATCCGACAGCGGCTTCGGCCAGGAGTTCGTGCGCTGCCCGAACTGCCACCTCGCGCTCTGGAGTCATTACGCCGGCGCGGGCCGCGCCGTGGCGTTCGTTCGCGTCGGCACGCTCGACGCTCCCGACGCGCTGCCGCCCGACATCCACATCTTCACCGCGTCGAAACAGCCGTGGGTCGTGCTCCCGCCCGGCGCGCTCGCCGTGCCCGAGTACTACGACAGCGAGGCGACGTGGCCCGCCGAGAGCCTCGCGCGGCGGCGCGCGCTGCGGGAGCGCATCGCCGCGCAGAAGGCCGGCGCTTCGTGAGCGCGCGTCGCAAGCGCGATGCCAAGGGCGCGAAGCGGGACCTGCTCGTCACGGCGAATGGCGGGGGCGGCTTGATCATCGAAGCGGCCTACGCGATCGCGCGCGTTCCGCTCGAGATCGAGGACATCGCGTGGGACGACGTCGGCCCCGGCAGTCGGCGGCTCGCCAAGCTGAATCCATTAGGGCAAGTGCCGACGCTCGTGCTCGCGAGCGGCGCCGTGATGACCGAGAGCGCCGCGATCCTGCTGCATCTCGCCGAGCGCGCGCCGCGCGCGAAGCTCGCTCCGCCGGTGCGCGATCCGCAGCGCGCGGCGTTCTTGCGCTGGCTCGCGTTCTTCGTGGCCGCGCTCTACCCGACGTTCACGTACGGCGACGATCCCGCGCGCTGGGTCGGCGACGCGGCCGGGTCCAGGCTGCGCGCGAGCACCGACGCGCACCGCGAGCGGCTGCTGCGCTTCCTCGAGCGCGAGGTCGCGAGCGCGCCGTGGTTCCTCGGCAAGCGCTTCAGCGCGCTCGATCTCTACCTGCCGGTGCTGCGCCTCTGGCGTCCCGGCGCGGCGTGGTGGCGCAGCGAGGCGCCGAAGCTGAACGCGATCGCGGATCGCGCGCGCGATCTCTCGCCTGTGGCGCGCGCGTTCGCGCGGAACGAAGTCTGAGGCGTGAGCGAAGCGCGCCCGCGCGAGATCGCCCGCGTCGTCGCCGCGGCGACGATCTCCAACTTCGGCTCGATGCTGACGCGCATCGCGCTGCCGTTCGTCGCGATCGATGTGCTCGGCGCGAGCGCGTGGGACATGTCGGCGCTCAGCGCCGCGCGCCTCGTGCCCGGGCTCGTGTTCGGCATCGCGATCGCGGCGTGGATCGAGCGGCGCCGGAAACGCGGCGTGATGATCGGCGCCGATCTCGCGCACGCGATGTTGTTGCTCGCGGTGCCGCTCGCGGCTGCGCTCGGCGCGCTCTCGATCCCGGCGCTGCTCGCCTTCGCGGCGCTCTCGGGCGCGCTCTCGTACGCCTTCGGCGTCGCGCGCGCCTCGTTCGTGCCCGCGCTCGCCTCGCGCGAGCAGATCGTCGCCGCGAACGCGCGCATCGCGGCCGGGAGCAACGCGGCGGAAGCGCTGGCGTTCGGCGGCGGCGGCTGGCTCGTGCAGCTGCTCAGCGCGCCGCTCGCGCTCGTGGTGGACGCCGTCAGCTATCTCGCCTCCGCCGCGCTGCTCGCGGGCATTCCCGAGCGCGAGGCCGAAGCGAAGCCGCCGCGCGAACGCGGGCTCGCTCGCGCGCTCGGAGGGCTGCGCGTGATTCGCGCCGACGCGCGGCTCGGCGCGCTCGCGCTCGTAAGCGTGGCGGTCGAGCTGCTGAGCGAGGTGCTCGGGGTCGTCTACTTCCTGTTCGTGCGCGAGCAGCTCGGCTTCTCGCCGGGCGCGCTCGGCACGCTCTTCGCCGCCGGCTCGGTCGCGGCGCTGGCGAGCAGCCTCGCGGCCGCGTGGCTCGGCGCGCGCTTCGGCGCACGCGGCACGATGGGCTGCGGCCTCGCGGGCGGCGCGCTCGCGACCGCGGTGCTCGCGCTCGCGCCGGGGCCGAGCTGGATCGGCGCCGCGTGCATCTTCGCCCAACAACTCGGCGACGCGGGCCTCGCCGTGTTCGAGATCCACGCGCTGAGCGCGCGCCAGCGAGCGGCTGCGCTGGACGTGCAGAGCCGCGTGCACGGCGCCTTCACGTTCTTCGGCGGCTGGGCGGCGCTCGCGGGCGCGGCGCTCGGCGGCGCACTGGGAAGCGTGCTCGGCCCTCGCGCGACGATCGCGCTCGTCGCCGCCGCGATGCTCGCGCTCGGCGCGTCTTGGCTCGCGTTCGCGCCGCGCTACGAAGAGTCTGCGAGCGATTAGGCCGGCTTGCGCCCCTCGAGAATCCCGTCCGCGCCGGGCAGCCACGACGCGACGCCCGCGATCGGGATCGCGCACAGCACGGCCTCGACGATCTCGGCCTCGCTCGCGCCCGCGCGGCGCGCGCCGTTCGCGTGCACGTTCACGAAGCGCGAGGAGAACTCGGCCGCGTTGACGCAGCAGAGCAGCAGCTCGACGTGCTTGGCTGCGAGCACGTTCTCGGCGAGCGACCACTCGCGCATCAGCACGTAGCCCTCGAGCGCGCGCGGCGCCTCGTCGGCCATCAGCGTGACGTAGCTCGGCACGAAGCCGAAGTAGCCCTGGAAGTAGGCGAGGGCGGAGTCGCGCGTGACGGGGAAGTCCGGCCGCTCGAGGGCGCCGCTGCGGGGCTCCGCGCCATAACAAGCGCGGACCGCGGCGCTGAACGCCGCGTAGGCGCTCTCACCGCGCGAGATCATCACGGCGAGCGCGGCGCCCTCGGCGTCGCGCAGCGCGAGGCCGAGCTGCTTGGCGCGCGCGATCTCGCGCGCGAGCACCTCGGGCTGCTTCTTCACCGCGGCTGCTGCGGCAATGTACAGCGCCTTCGCCCAGGCCGGGCACGCGCCGTCGCGGTCCGTCACGTCGCGAACGCGCGCGAAGCCCTCCGCGAACTTCGCCGAGACCGCCGCGATCTCGCCGCTTCTGAGCGCAGGCGATGCGAGCTCGTCGAACCTGCTGCTCACCACTTCTCTCCGTACACGTCGCCCTCGCTGAGCTTATCCACCCAGCGGTGGTAGTGCTGCAGCGTGGGCTCGTTGCGCCCGAACACGAACGAGTCCACGGCGCCGCCGTCGACGCCGCGCTGGATCGCGAGGCCCATCGCGTAGTCCTCGTCGCGCACGGCTTGCAGCGTGAGCGCCGCGAACGCCTCGGCCGCTTGCTTCTGCTCCGGCGTTTCGGGCGCGCGCTCGGTGAGGATCGTCTGCACCGTCACGCTGCGATTCGGCTCGCTCGCGGGATAGAGCTGCGACACGAGCACGTGGTCGCCGAGGATTCCGCTGATCGAGAGATTCGGGAACGCGGAGTGGATCAGGCGAATGTGCTCGCCGGGGTTCCACTCGCGCTCGGGCACGCCGCGCAGCTGACCGAGGCTCTTGCGCCCGAACACGATGCGCTGATGCGGACCGAACGTGTCGGTGACCATCAAGTTCGAGAGCGTGTTCTTGCCGACCGTCTGGGGATGCAGCGTGCCCTGGTGGTAGCCCTCGAGGTAGCCGTCCCACGCGACCTTCCAGCCGGGTCCTTCGATCTCGCGCTGCAAGTACACGTGCCAGCGCTCGAGCGCGAGCGTCGCGAGCGGCGCGGCGAACGAGCCGAGCCACGCGTCGACGTCGAACGCGCCGCCAGGCGTGAGAGCGACCCACACGAGGCCCGCGCGCTCCGCGCACGGCAGAGCTGTCAGGGACAGCGCGCTGCGATCCGAGGCGCCGAAGGTGTGCTCGCCGTACATCGCGACGAGGGTGCCGCGCGCGTCGTAGGCCCAGGCGTGATACGGGCAGGCGTGCTTTGCGGCGCGCCCACAGCCTTCGCGCAGCGGCGCGCCGCGATGCCGGCACGCGTTCACGAATGCGCGCACGGCGCCGTCTTCCGCGCGTGTCAGCAGCACCGGCACGCCCGCGACGCGCAGCGCCTTGTAGGCGCCGGCGCCCGCGAGCTCGCCGCTCAGCGCGAGCGCGAGCGGCACGCGCCGCCACACGCGCGCGAGCTCGCGCTCGTAGCGCGCACGGTCGGTGTAGGCGCTCGCGGGCATCCGCATCGTCGCGGGGGCGAGGTCGGTCGTGTCCGCCTCGAGGTGCGCGAGCGCGCGGCGCGCAAGGGGAAGCAGGCGTTCGCGCGCGTCCACGAGTTGTTACTGCGCCGGCGTGTACCAGATCGCGCTCGTGTAGGCGCGATCCTGGATCACGGAAGGTGGGCTCGCGGGGTGTTCTTTCTTCAGTGCAAGCGAGTCGTAGAGCGTGTGGCGCGGCGTCGGGATCTGCAGCACGCGCACGTAGTAGAACGCGCGCTGCGCGGGATCGAACTCGGCGTCTGTCCAGACCGCGGCGAGCTGCGCTGCCCCGATCGTGTTCGCGTACCTCCCCGTCGCGACGTCCACCGTGTTTCCCACGGGCGGCAGCTTCCCGTCGGCGCCGGGCTCGCGGTCGCCCGACCACGCGACGTCGAACACGCGCTCGCGCGCCTTCCCGTCCGCGTCGAGCCAGCCCTTCACGATCTGCGCGCGGTCGAGGTTGCCGCCGAGCGGATCCTTCGCGGCGTGCACCAGGAAGCTCGGCGCGCGCCCCTTCGGCGCGCTCGTCAGGTCGCCGCCCATCGGCACGCCCTTCACGTAGCCGACGCGCGCGATGTCCTTCGCGCGCGCATCCGCCGCGCGGAACGCGAAGCCGCCGAAGAAGCGCACCGCGATGCGCGGCCCGCTCGTCGCGTACACCTCCTTGCGGCGCAGCGCGGAAAAGATCGCGTCGCGCGTGTTCTCGGTGGCCCACACCGCCGCGAGCCCCGACGCGCTCATGCGCACGTTCGGCAGCAGCGTTTGCGTGAAGCGATGCTCCGGCGTCGAGTCGTACGCCATCTTGCCGCCGAAGTTGTCTTCGTCGGGCGTGGACGCGCCGGTGTGCGAGTCGGTCGAGCCGATCACGCCAAACTGATACGGGTTCACGCCCGCGCGCTGCGCCACTTCGAGCCCGCGCATCAGCGCGGTGCGCACGTAGGAGCCCGGCTTCGGCGGCGGCGCCGCCATCAACGTGCCGTCGGCGCCCGACTTCAGCAGGTAGTCGAACACCTCGAAGCTCGCGAGCTCGTCGGTCGGCGAGAGCTCGCGGCGCGCCTCGCTGTCGCCCTTGATCTGCGTCGCCTCGACGATCGGCTCCCAGCGCATGCGCGTGCGCGCATAGTCAGCTGTTAGGGGTCGCCCCTCGCTGTCGACTTCGTCGAACATGAGGCCGTCCGAGACGTTCGAGTTGTGCGGGATCGAGAGGAAGTCCGCGCCGACGCGCTTCGAAGTCGCATCGAGCCAGCTCCACAGCTCCTCGGGCTTGTTGCTGTCGATCGTGCTGAAGGGCTGGAACTGCTGCGCCTGCGCGGCGCTCGCGGTCGACATCACGATGCGGTGCAGGTTGTTGCCGCCCGGCATCGAGGTCCACTCCCAGCCGACGAACGCGGTGAACTTGCCTGGCTGGTTGTGGCGCTCGGTGATGTCGGTCGTCTCCTGCCAGATCGAGCGCCGGTACTCGGGCGTCGAGAGGTCGGCCGGTGGCGCCGCGTTCCCACTGAGCGCCGCGAGGAACGCTTGGCCAACGGGGTTCTGAAACAGATTCGCGCCCGTGCGGAGCGTCGCGAGGATTTCCTTGCCCGACGCGCTCTCGGCGATCAGCGGATCGCCCGCGCTGAGGCGATAGAGCGTGCCGAGCAGCTCGGCGTGGTCGGAGACGACGAGGAAGTCGAGGGGACGCTCGAGCTGAATGCGCGCGCGGTGGTAGGGGTGCACCATCGGCAGGCCCTTCGCGAAGCGGTACGCGTCGTCGGGCGTCGCGCTGCGGTTGCCCACGGTGTACGCGTCCACCGAAAACGCGCTGTGCACGTGCGTGTCGCCCCAGAGCAGCTGCGTCTCTTGCGCGAGAGTCGGTGCGGCAGCTGTTAGGGCGAGTGCGAGGGAAGCGGCGAGGTGGCGCATCCGGGCTCCGAGTCCTCGCGAGTGGACCGCAGCGGGCCAGTGGCGCGCAACCCCGTCGCGAGCCCGCGTGGCGCGACTTATGCTGCGACACCCGCTCCGGAGGCCCGCATGAAGCGCTTCATCCAGCACGAAGAGCTCGCCCGCGACAGCCGGTTCACGCGCCAGACCACGGCGCTCTCGACGCTGATCGCGCAGCTGCCCGACGACGTGAATGCGGTCGTCGAGGTCTTCGAGAAGTTCGCGCCGATGATCGAGCAATCGACGCGCGGCACCGCAGCCGAGCCGCTCTACGACGCCTACGGCCCTGGCTTCGGTCTCCTCACCAACACGCAGGCGATCCGTCCCGGCGATCCGGCGACGCCGACGCGCATGAAGCTGCGCATGCACGGCATCTACGTGGGCGAGCTGCAGGCGCTCGAAGGCGCGGGCCGCTCGCTCTGGGACTTCCCCGACGCGCCGTGGGAGTTCAAGATGAACATGGCGCGCCAGTGCTGGGACGAAGCGCGCCACGTGCAGATCTACGAGAAGCTGCTCGAGCACGTGGGCGGGAAGCCGGGGATGTTCCCGGAGAGCACGTTCCTGTTCGAGTGCGCGTGCTCCGACGACCCGGCGCTGCGCGTCGCGGGCGTGAACCGCGGCCTCGAAGGCCTCGCGTGCGACGTGTTCCGCGATCTCATCAAGTACGCGGACGAAGTCGGCGACGAGAAGATGAAGCAGGCGGTCGACTACGTGCTCGCCGACGAGCTCACGCACGTGCGCTTCGGCAGCGATTGGGTGCGCGAGTTCTGCAAGAACGACCCCGAGCGATTGAAGCGCGCGAACGAGTTCCGCAAGCAGGTCGACAAGCAGTTCAACTTCGGCGGTGCGCGCAGCGCGCGGAGCGACGCCGCGATTCGCATCGCGTTCGAGGATCGGCGCGAGGCGGGCTTCACCGAGGAAGAGCTGAACGAGCTCGTCGAGCTGTGCGGTGAGGGCCCGTCGCGCGAGACGATGCGCGAGGCCGCGCGCATCCTGCGCGAGCGCCACCACGCGAAGAAGGCTGCCGCGGGAGCGCAGTCGTGAGCGAGCGCATGTACCCGGGCTTCGGCCCGAACGAGCGCACGACCTTCGCGCCCTACGGCGCGTTCGAAGTGCCCGCCGATCTGCGCGAGCTCTCGGGCCGCTACGATGTCGAAGCCACCGCGCGGCGCGTGCGCAACTTCCGCTACGCCGAAGAGTGGACGATGATGCTCCTCGGCGGCTGGATCGCGACGATCCCCGAAGTTCCGGTGAAGACGGGCCTCGGCAAGATCACCTGGGATTGCGCCGTGACCGCCGACGCGCTCGGCAAGCGCCTCCCCGAGCTGCGCTGCGGACGCAAAGCTGCCGAAGCGAGCGAGTCCGCGAACGACGGCTTCGCGAAGTTCATCCAGGCGCTCGCCGAGCCCGAGACGCCGGATCTGACGATCGAGAAGCTCGCCGGCGTGTTCGACGTGCTGAAGCCGCACCTGATCGCGGTCTACGAGCGCACGATGCGCGAGACGGATCAGATCAGCGACGCGCCCACGATCGAGTTGTTGGAGGACGCGGTGCGCAAGACGCGCAAGCACATCGCCTGGGCCGACGAGGTGCTGGAGCGCCTGTGCGACACGGACGGCAAGCGCGAACGCCGCCGCCGCCGCGTCGCCGCGCTGCGCGCGCAGCTCGAAGCGTGCGGCGGCGTGACGGGGACGCTGGCGGACGAGACGGGCAGGGCGAACTGATGCCCGATCCGCGCGCCGCGGAAGTGTTCGACCAGAAAGTCGCGGCCGGCTTCCTCGCCGCGAACGAAAAGCAGACGGGGCTCCCCGCGTTTCTCGGCGCGCGCTTCACCTCGTTCACGCCCGGCGTGCTGCGCGCGGAGCTCGACGTGCGGCCGGAGCTGCTGACGCCGTTCAAGAACATGCACGGCGGCGTGATCTCGGCGCTGTGCGACCACGTGCTCGGCTGCGTGTGTTACCCGCACATGAAGCGCGGCCAGTGGGCGGCGACCACCGAGTTCAAGCTGAACCTGCTCGCGCCCGTAACAACTGGCGTGGTGGCGGCGACGGCGGAGATCCTGTCGCTCACGAAGGCGACGGCGGTCGTGCAGATCCGCGTCGAGAACGAGGGCCGGCTCGCGGCGATCGCGCAGGGCACGGTGCTGATTCGCGACCCGCGGCCGGCGGCGTAGGAGGGATCATGCCGGTGAAAGAAATCGGTCCCGCCGAGGCCGAGCAGCGGCTCGGCGAGTTCCTCGCCGTGGACGTGCGCGGCGCTCACGAGTACGCGGGGCCCCTCGGGCACGTGCCCGGCTCCGTGCTGATCCCGCTGCCCGAGCTCGAGCTGCGCGCGCGCGAGCTTCCGAAGGGCAAGCAGTTGTTACTGGTGTGCCGCTCCGGCGCGCGTTCGGCGCGGGCGTGCGAGCAGCTCGAAGGGCTCGGCTACGGCCCCGCGACGAACCTCACCGGCGGCATGATCGCGTGGAACCGCGCCGGCCTCGCGATCGAGAAGCCGCGCTACGCGCACGCCGCCGCGCTGCTCGACAACGCGATCGCGTGGCTCGCGCAGGTGAGTGCGCAGAAGGCCGACGCCGTGCGCGCGAGCCTCACGGCGGAGATCGGCAGCACCGGCGAAGGGCGGACGAAGGCCGAGTCCGCGCGCGTGCTCGACTGGATCGAGCAGAAGGCGCGCGCTGCCGGCGCGCCGCCCGACACGGACCTGTCGCTCGCCGCGTTCCGCGCGGCGCTCGCGCAGCTCTAGCGTGGCGGCGCTCGGCTACGCGCTGAGCATCCTGATCGGCGTCTCGCTCGGTTTCTTCGGCGGCGGCGGCTCGATCCTCACCGTGCCGCTGATGGCGTACGTGTTCGCGCTCGACGCGAAGATCGCGATCGCGTCGTCGCTGCTCGTGGTGGGCGCGGCGAGCGCATCGGCCGCCGCGCAGCACTGGCGCGCCGGCAACGTCGACGCGCGCACCGCGGCGTTGTTCGGCGCCGCGGGCATGACGGGTGCGTACGCCGGCGGCCGCGTCTCGCAGCTCTTCGACGGTTCGCTGTTGTTGTTGATGTTCGCGGTGATGATGGGCATCACCGCCATCGCGATGTGGCGCGGCCGGCGCGCGCCGCCCGAGAACGCCGTCACGCGCTCGCCGCGGCGGCTCGTGCTGCAGGGCCTCGCGGTGGGCGCGTTCACCGGCCTGATCGGCGCCGGCGGCGGCTTCCTGATCGTGCCTGCGCTCGCGCTCTGGGCCGGTCTCCCGATGCAGCGCGCCGTCGGTACCTCGCTCGCGATCATCGTGATGAACTGCATCGCGGGCTTCGCGGGCTACGCGAGCCACGTCAGCGTGCCTTGGCAGCTCGTCGCGTTCGTTTCGGTCGCGGCGATCGCCGGCTCCTTCGCAGGCTCCGCCGCCGCCAAGCGCATCAACCCGGCGCAGTTGCGCCGCGCCTTCGCCGGCTTCGTGCTCGCGATGGCGGGGCTGATCCTCGTGCGCGAAGTGAACGTGTGGCTGAGCGACGCGCTCGCCGCGCTGCCGCGCACCGGACCGCAGCTCGTGTTCGCGGTGATCATGCTCGCTGGCGGCATCGCCGCAGGCCGCGCCTCGCGCAGCCTCGGCGGGCGCCACGGCGAGCCGGACTACGAAGATGGAGCTGGGATCTGATGGAAGCGACGCCGTTCACTCCGCTCGAAGGCTTGCTCGGCGGCGCGCTGATCGGCCTCGCTTCTGCGCTGTTGTTATGGACGGACGGCAAGGTGGCGGGCATCAGCGGCATCCTGTCTCGCGCGCTCGTGCCCACGCGCGGCGACTTCGCGTGGCGTCTCGCGTTCCTCGTCGGGCTCCCGCTCGGCGCAGCGCTCGTCGTGCGCGCCACGAGCGA
Organism: Deltaproteobacteria bacterium; assembly: GCA_016875395.1. Classification (NCBI taxonomy): domain Bacteria; kingdom Pseudomonadati; phylum Myxococcota; class Myxococcia; species Deltaproteobacteria bacterium. Next base: position 87,732 of record VGRF01000006.1, read on the forward strand.
CGTGCACGGTTTCGCGATCACGGCGAGCTGGCCCACGTTGATCGCGGGCGGCCTGCTCGTCGGCTTCGGCACCGCGCTCGGCAACGGCTGCACGAGCGGCCACGGCGTGTGCGGCATCGCGCGCGGCTCGAAGCGCAGCGTCGCCGCGACCGCGACGTTCATGGCGAGCGCGATCGCCGCGACCTTCGTGCTGCGCCACGTGCTCGGAGCCGCGTGATGGCGCAGATCCTCGCCGCACTCGCGAGCGGTCTCGTGTTCGGCGCCGGCCTCGCCCTCGCGGGCATGACCAACCCCGCGAAGGTGCTCTCGTTCCTCGACCTCGCCGGTGCGTGGGACCCGACCCTCGCGCTCGTCATGGGCGGCGCGCTCGCCGTGAACGCCGCCGCCTACGCGGTGACACGCCGCCGCGCGAAGCCGCTCTACGCCGACGCCTTCGCGCTGCCCACCCGCAGCGACCTCGACGCGCGCTTGTTAGGCGGCGCTGCGCTGTTCGGCCTCGGCTGGGCGCTCGTCGGCCTCTGCCCCGGCCCCGCGCTGGCGAGCCTCGCACGCGGCGACGTGCACGTGCTGGGCTTCGTGGCGGCGATGGCGGTGGGGATGCTCGCGGCGCGCCGGGTGTAGGCCGCGCACCTGGGACGTACGTGCACCGAAGCGCGCACTTGGGACGTACGTGCACCAAGACGCGCACCTGGGACGTACGTGCACAGAAGCGCGCGCGCTGGGTCGCGGCCTCCCAGAATCGCGCGAGCGCGATACGTTACTCGCTCACTCCGCGGTCCCGCGGAAAGAACCAATGCCCCGCGGACCTCGCGTCGACGCCGAGGGCGTCGCGCACCATGTCTGGCAGCGCGGCGCAGGTCGCATGGTCGTCTTCATCGACGACACCGATCGCGCCAGCTTCATGAGGCGCTTCAGGCGCCTCCTCGTCGAGCAGCGCATGCGCGCCTTCGGCATCGTGCTGATGTCGAACCACTATCACGTCGCGCTGCAAACCGGCCCGATCGCGATGTGGCGCTTCATGCACCGCCTGCTCACCGGCTACGCGCTCGAATTCAACAAGCGGCACGAGCGCGACGGGCACGTCTTCCAGAACCGCTACGGCTCGCGCGCCCTGAACGGCGACGACGAGCTCGCGACCGTGGTCGTGTACGGCGCGAGAAACCCACTCGAAGCCGGCGTGGTGAGGGACGAGCCAGGGCTGCGGCAGTACGTGTGGTCCAGCTATCCGGCGTTGATGGGCGAGGATGCGGCGGATCACGGCGTCGCGGTCGGAGCGACGCTGTCACTGTTCGGCGACACGGTGCCCAGTGCCCGCCGGGAGCTGCGCCGGCGCGTCGTCCAGGGCGTGACCTGGGCGCCGGAGAATCGGCACGACGCGAAGCATCCGTCGCTGAGCCCCGAGCGCGCGGCGCAGTTCGCGGCGATCGCGGCGGAAGTGTGCGCGCGAGCGAACCTCGAAGCGCGCGAAGTGCGCGGCCGGTCGATGCGCGTCGAAGCGCGCGCAGCGCGGCGGGAGATCGCGCAACGCGCAACGAGGGCAGGTTTCAGCGCATGCGAGATCGCCCAAGAACTCGGTTCATCCGAGTGGTCGGTTCGGCGCGCAGCCTCCCGGTGAGGCGTGCAACGGCGACGTACGTAGGCGTGCAACGGGGACGTACGTGCAACTCAACGTGTGCAAGCGCGATGCACGTACGTCCCCGTTGCACGTCCCGCGCCTTACGCCACCACCTCCCACTGCGGAATCCTCAGCACCTCGCCGCTCTCCGGGTCCTTCGCTTCCTCGAAGCACACGCGCACGCGCTGACCCACGGCCACTTCGTCGGGCGCGCGGTTCACGACGTTGCCGACCACGCGCACGCCGGGCACGTCGTCGACCGAGACGAGCACGACCACGTAGGGGACGCGGTCGTGCAGCGCGGGGTGCACCGCGTAGTGCGCGACGGTGAGGCTCTCGATGCGGCCGCGGCCGGCGCTCGCGCGCTCCGTGAACTCGAACGACTGGCACGCGCCGCACACGTCGGTGGGCGGGTGCTGCACGTGCGCGCACTTCGCGCACTGCTGGAACACGAGCGCGCCGGCCGTGAAGAAGCGCTTCGTGAGCGCGTCGGTGCCGGGCAGCATCCAGCTCTCGCCGAGGTAGCGGGCCATCGCGCGTCTCCCCTCGCCCTAATTGCTGAACAGCACGGCGCTGCCCGGCGCGAAGCCGGGGCCGGCGACGGCGAGTGACAGCTCGACATCCGGGACTTGCGCGGTGCTCTCGCCGCGGACTTGGCGCACGGCCTCGACCACGCACTCGAAGCCGTGGATGTAGGCCTCGCCGAGGTTGCCGCCGCTGGTGTTGAGCGGCAGCGCACCGTGCGGCGCGAGCAGGCGTCCCCCCGACACGAACTCCTCGATGCCCTCGGGAGGCGCGAGGCCCATCTCGCACATCGCGATCAGCACCGGCCCGGTGAAGTTCTCGTAGAACTGCACCACGTCGAGATCGGCGGGCGTGACGCCCGACTGCTCCCAGATCGCGCGGCCGACGACGTGCTTGTGCGCGGTGGGGAAGACGTGCTCGTTGAACGCGCCCGCGCCGTCGCGGAAGCCGAGGCCCTGCGACGCGGCGAGGATCGGCACGGGCTTCTTGCGCAAGTCGCGCGCGCGCTCGGGCGTCGTCACCACGATCGCGGCGGCGCCGTCGTTCTCGGGGCAGCAGTCGTAGAGGTGGAACGGCTCCGCGATCCAGCGCGAGGCGTGATACTTCTCTCTTGTTAGGGGCTTGCCGTAGCGCAGCGCGCGCGGGTTCGACTGCGCGTGGTGGTACGAGGCCAGCGCGATGTCGCAGAGCGCCTCCTGCGAGATGCCATGACGCGCCATGAACGCGCTCGTCTGCAGCGCGCAGATCTGCGCGGGCGAGAGCAGGCCGTAGGTCGCGGTGAAGGCGAAGTTGCCGCGTGCGTAGCCCGCGCCGCCGGCTTGCCCGAAGCGGCCGAACTGCCCCTGCGCGAGCGCGCGGAACACGACGACGTGCTTCGCGAAGCCGCCCGAGACCGCGGCGTCCGCGAGCATCACCGCGCTCGCCATGCCGTTGCCGCCGCCGCCCCACGGCTGCGCGGTGTAGGTGAGCTGCTTGCAGCCGAGCGCCAGCGCGAGGCGCATCGGGTCGTTGCGCTGATCCATGTACGAGACGAAGCCGTCCACGTCCGCGAGCGCGAGCCCCGCGTCCGCGACCGCGTTCCGGATCGCGATGCACGCGAGCTGGAACTCGCTCTCGCTCGCGCGACCGCGCTCGTAGTACGTCGACTCGCCCACGCCCGCGACGACGGCCCGCTTCTTCACGCGCGTCTCCTCAAGTGAGACCGCCGAAGCGCGGCATCACCTCGGTCGCGAAGCGCTCGATCGAGCGCTTCAGCTTCTCGTGCGGGATGAGGCCGTTGTAGGTCCACGCGAACAGCCACTTCGCGGGCAGGCGCTTCAGCAGGCGCTCGAGCTGGCGCGACACGGTGTCGGGCGTGCCCACGAGCACGAGGCTGTCTTCCATGATGTCTGGCATGGCGCCGCTCTGCGGGTGCGACATGCCCTGGTCGAAGCCGAACGGCGCGAACCAGGCGGCGCCCACGAACGCACCGGAGTCGCGCCACAGCGCGTGCGCCTCTTCGTCCGTGTCGGCGATCACGACGTCGCGCAGCACGCCGATGCCGTCGCCGGGCGCGCGGCCCGACACGCTCGCATACAGCTCGAACAGCGCGCGCTCTCGCACGGGGTGCAGCTGAGGCAACACCGCCGTAATGCCTTGCTCCGCGCACCAGCGGATGCTGCGCTCCGAAGACGCGAAGGGCTGGAAGATCGGCGGATGCGGGCGCTGCAGCGGCTTCGGCACGACGCCGACCTCGCGCACGATGCCGTCCCGAACACCGGCGCCGAAGCGCTGCGTGGCCTCGAGCGTCCAGGGCGTTTCGCCCGGCGGCACGCGCCAGGTTTTGCCCTGATGACTGATCAGGTCCTCGGTCCACGCGCGCTTGATCAGCGCGAAGCTCTCCTCGAACGCCTCGCGGTTCGCGGCGTCGATCGCATCGTGCTGATGCGGCTGCGCGCCGTGGATGCCGTGGGTCTGCTGCGCGAGCACGTCCACCCAGCGCCGCTGGTAGCCGCGCGCGAAGCCCGCGCAGGCGCGGCCGCCCGACATGTGGTCGAGCATCGCGATGTCTTCGGCGACGCGGATCGGGTTGTCGGCGGGCAGCACGATGCCGAGCTGCCCCACGCGAATGCGCTGCGTCTGCATCGCGATGAAGAGATCGAGCAGCACGGGGTTCTGCGACATCTCCACGCCTTCGACGTGGAAGTGATGCTCGGTGAAGTAGATGCCCTCGTAGCCGAGCCAATCGCCGAGCCGCGCTTGCTCCGAGAGCTCGCGCAGCATCTTCGCGTAGAGGTCGCGGCGCAGGCCCGAGCAGCCCGCTTCCATTTCGGCGCGGCTGCCGACTGAGGGCAGGTAGAACAGCGAGGCCTTCACGCATTTCTCCCTAGCAAGGGCCGCACTTCCTTTGCGAAGCGCTCGAGCTGCTCCTCGCGTTCCTCGGCGCGCCCGACTACGTCCACGATCACGCTGCGCACGCCCGCGCGCTGCAGCTCCGCGATGCGCGCTGCGACATCGGCGGGCTTGCCGAGCGCCGCGTAGCGCTGCGCCGCGCGGCGAAAGTCCATCGCGTACCGGCGCGACAGATGCTCGGTGGCGCCGTCGAGCGCTTCCTCGTACGAATTCTTGGTGAGCGTGAAGAGCAGGTGGCCGGTGTGGAAGCGCTTCAGCTCGCGCTTCGCGGCGAGCGCGGCGGCTTCGATCTTCTCGAGCCCCGCGCGGTACTGCTCCGCCGTCACGACGTACGAGATCCAGCCGTCGCAGAGGCGGCCGATGCGCGCGAGCGCACCGTCACTGCGTCCGCCGGCGTGAATCGGCAGCTCGCGCTGCGCGGGCGGCGGCAGCATCTGCACGTTCGCGACGGGATAGAAGCGCCCGTCGTGCGTGACCGGCGCGCCCGTCCACAGCTTCCGTAACAGCTCGATGCCTTCCGTGAGGCGCGCGCCGCGCTCGTTCAGCGGCACGCCGCAGGCTTTGTATTCATTCGCGAACTCGCCGCCCACGCCGACGCCGAATTCGAGGCGCCCTCCGATCATGCGGTCGAGCGTCGCGACCTGCTTCGCGACGGGAACCGCGTGGCGCAGTGGCAGCAGGTAGACCGAAGTGCCGAGCCGGAGCTTCTGCGAGAACGCGCCGATCATCGCGAGCTGAATCAGCGGGTCGTAGAGCGGGACCGTGAACGCGATGTGATCGCCGACCCACAGCGAGTCCCAGCCCTGCGACTCCGCGCGCTCGGCGGTCCGCTTCGCTTCCTCCACGTTCGCGGCGGTGGTGATGAAGCCGTACGTGAGCTCGGACGCGAGGGGGAGCGACATGCGCGCACGGTACGCCGCTCGCGCGCGCGCTTGCTATTGGGCGACGAACGTTTCCCGCGTGCCGTTCGCGTCCACCGTGTAGGCCGTGCCCGAGACGAAGTCCGTGCCGAGCGCGAGCGCGGTCTCCTTCTCGCCGTAGATCATCGTGCAGGCGACGTCGTCGCGCGCGGGCTCGGTGTTGAACACGTCGATGAAGATCGTCGCGCCCTCGCGCCGCACGTCCGCGCGCGCGAACTGCGCGCAGCCGTTCGGAAGCGCGGAGGTCACGTCGGCGAAGACCTGCGGCGGGAAGGACTCCGCGACGCGCACGGAAACGCGCACGACCTGCGCGCGCACTTCGCGCCGCGCGTCCGCGAGCGAGCCACGCAGCGGCGGCTTCGTCGGCGCGCCCGGAAGCTCGGCGCGCGCCGGCGGTGCGCCATCGGTGCACGCGGCGTGGAGCAGGACGAGGAGCGCGAGGAGCGCGATGCGGAGCGGCATGGGCGCAGCATAGAGTCGCTTCGGACTGCGAGGAGGCGCCCGTGCGAATGCGAGCGGTGTTGGCGGCGGCTGCGATCTCGGCCAGCGCAGGCGCGGAGGAGGCGCTTCCGAGCGCGGCGTTTCGCGACGCGATCGCGCGCACCGAGGCGAAGCTGCTGGCGAGCGCGCCGGCGCAGTCGCCGGAAGGAAGGCGCGCGGCCAGCGCGTATCTCGCGGGCCTGATCGAGCAGGCGTGGTCGCTCGCGGGCGAGGATGCGCTGCGCTTCGAGCCGGTCTTCTACGGCAGCGGCTCGCTCGGCGGGCGGCCCGGCCTCTTCAATCCCGACAACATCTACCTAACGACGCTGCTCGATCCGGCAGGGAGCTATCGCATCACGGGCAGGCGCGGCTCGCACGCGCAGCTGATCCTTCAGCTGCTCGACGACCCGAGCGTCCTGGCGCTCGGGCAGAGTCGCGGCGTGATCGACGTGCAGCAGCTCGGCGTCGCGGCCGGCGAGGAGATCGAGTTGTGGCTCGGCGGCGAGCAGCGCGCGGGCCACTGGTTTGCACTCGCGCCCGACGCGAGCTCGATGCTCGTGCGCATGACCTTCGCCGATTGGGCGGCCGAGTCGCCGTCGACGCTGCGCATCGAGCGCCTCGACGAGCCGGCGCCCGCTGCGGAGGATCCAGCGCAGGGCCGGCTCGCGCGCGCTGCGCGCTTTCTCGACGGCGCGGCGGCGCTGTGGCTCGACGCGTTCCTGCAGCGCATGGAGTCGAGCGTGCCGGTCAACGGCGTGACGGAGCTGCGCGCGACGCGCGATGGACTCACGGGGCAGTACTCCGTGAACGGCCGCTTCGATCTCGCCGAGGACGAGGCGCTCGTGATCGAGGTCGCGCGCAGCAGCGCGACTTATCAGGCAATCCAGCTCGGCGACGCTTGGTTCGTCACGCCCGACTGGACGCGCCATCAAGTGAGCCTCAACCACGCGCAGGCCCGCGCCGACGCCGACGGCAGATTCCGCTTCGTGATCTCGCGCCGCGACCCGGGCGTCCCGAACTGGCTCGACACCGCAGGCACCGCGCGCGGCTACCTGTTCATGCGCTGGCAGGGCGTGCCGGCGCCCCTCGGCCCCGAGTACGCGCCGAGCGCGCGGCTCGTGAAGCTCGCCGAGCTGCGCGGCGTGCTGCCGCAGGACACGCCCGTCGTCGACGCCGAGGAGCGCGCGGAGCAGCTGGCGGCGCGCAGACACGCCCCGTCGCGGAAGTGAGGGGCGGACCGAAACGCGAGGTCTGACTCAGGCGCCGAAGATCCCGCCCTCGACGTCCACGCCGACGGGCGCGTGGTCGCTGCCGCGCACGCTCGCTTGGATGAACGCGGCGCGCACGAACGGCATCGCTTCGGACGACGCGAGCACGTAGTCGATGCGCCAGCCGATGTTCTTTGCGCGCACGCCGAAGCGCTGGCTCCACCACGAGTAGTGCCCGCCGTCCGGCTCGAACGCGCGGAACGTGTCGACCCAGCCGGCCGCGAGCCAGCGCGCGAGCTCGCGGCGCTCGTTCGGAAGGCAGCCGCTCGTCTTGCGGTTCTCCTTCGGGCGCGCGAGATCGAGATCGGTGTGCGTGGTGTTGAAGTCGCCCATCGCGAGCACGTGCGCGCCGTCCGCGCGCAGCTTCTCGAGCCGCTCGAACACGCGCTTGTAGAAGCGCAGCTTGAACGGCACGCGCGAGTTGTCGCGCTCTTTCCCGTTGCCGTTGGGGAAGTAGACGTTCGCGACGACGAGCCGCCCGAAGCGCGCGAGCTGCACGCGGCCCTCGGCGTCGAAGGCGCGCTGCTCGAGTGAGGTATGCACCGCCTCCGGCGCGCGCCGCGCGTAGAGGCCGACTCCGCTGTAGCCGGCGCGCTCGGCCGCGACGAAGTGTGTGTGCCAGCCGCGCGGCGCCGCGAGCCGCTGCGGCAGGTCGGCGTGCTGCGCGCGCACTTCCTGCACGCCCACGATCTCGGCGTCGCTGCGATCGAGCCAGCGCCGAAAGCCTTTCGCGTCGCACGCGCGCAGGCCGTTCACGTTCCAGCTGAGGATGCGGTGGAGGGTCATCGCTCGGTTCGAGCTCGCGAAGTCACGCGTCCTGAATCAGATACGTGTACTCCCACAGCCCCTGCTTGTATCGCGCGCGCAGGCGCGTCGCTTCTTCGAGCGAGATCGCGCCGCGGCGGCGCGCGTCTTCGGCGAGCTTTCGCACCTTCTCGTTGAGCGAGGCCTGGTCGTACTCGACGTAGGTGAGCACGTCCTTCACGTCCTCGCCCTCGACGACGTGGTCGACCATGTAGCCGCCGCTCTCGTCGTCGACGACGACGTGCACGGCATCGGTGTCGCCGAACAGGTTGTGGAGGTCGCCGAGGATTTCCTGATAGGCGCCGACCATGAACACCGCGATGTAGTAGCGGCGGCCGTCGAGCGGGTGCAGCTCGAGCACGTTCTTCACGTCGTGCTGGTCGATGAACTGGTCGATCTTGCCGTCGCTGTCGCAGGTGAGGTCCGCGATGATCGCGCGGCGCGTCGGCTTCTCGTGCAGGCGCTGGATCGGCATCACCGGGAAGAGCTGCTTCACCGCCCAGTGGTCGGGCGCGCTCTGGAAAACGGACAGGTTACCGTAATAAGTGTCGGCCAGGCCCTTCTCGAGCTCCTCGAGCTCCTCCGGCACTTCCTTCAGATCCGCCGCGATCTTCTGGATCTTCTCGCAGCAATCCCAGAACAGGCGCTCGACGCGCGCGCGCGCGCGCAGATCGAGCTGGCCCACGTTGAACAGGGTCGCGGCGTCTTCCTTGATCTGCATCGCGTCGTGGAACGACTCGAGCACGTTCTTCTTGTTCACGCCCGACCAGACCTCGTGCAGGTCCTTCAGCACCTTCGGGTCGTCGTCCTTCATCGGCTCGGGCTTGCGGCCGATGCGCACCTCGCTCGCCCCGAGCACGTCGAACACGAGCAGCGCGTGGTGCGCGACCATCCAGCGCCCGGCCTCGGTGACGATGTCGGGGTGCGGGATGCCCGCGCCGTCGCAGGCCTCTTGCACCGAGGCGAGCACGTCGTTCGCGTACTCCTGCACGGTGTAGTTCTTCGAGCTGTGGAAGTTGGTCTGCGAGCCGTCGTAGTCGACGCCCAGGCCGCCGCCGACGTCGAGGATGCGCGGCTTCGCGCCGAGCTCGTGCAGGCCCACGAAGATGCGCGTCGCTTCGCGCAGCGCGTCCTTGTGCGCGCGGATCGCGGTGATCTGCGAGCCGATGTGGAAGTGCAGCAGCTCGAGGCAGTCGAGCATGTCGCTCGCGCGCAGCTGCTCCACGGCATCGACGATCTCGCTCGCGGTGAGGCCGAACTTCGACTTGTCGCCCGTCGAGTCGATCCACTTGCCCGCGCCCTTGGACTGCAGCTTCGCGCGGATGCCGATGTGCGGCTTGATGCCGAGCTCGCTCGCCACCTTCACCACGAGCTCGATCTCGTGGAAGCGGTCGATCACGATCACCGGCGTGCGGCCGAGCCGCTGGGCCAACAAGGCTGTCTCGATGTAGGCGCGGTCCTTGTAGCCGTTGCAGATGATCAGCGCGTTCGGAGTGTCGAGCAGCGCGAGCGCGATCAGCAGCTCGGGCTTGCTGCCCGCCTCGAGGCCGATGCCGTACTCGGCGCCGAACGAGACGAGCTCCTCCACCACGCGCCGCTGCTGGTTCACCTTGATCGGATAGACGCCGCGGAACTTGCCGTTGTAGCTGTAGGCGGCACTCGCCGAGCTGAACGCGTCGGCGATGCGCTTAACGCGCGCGTTCAGGATGTCGGGGAAGCGCAGCAGCATCGGCGAGCGCAGACCGCGCTGGCGCAGGTCTTCGACGAGCGCGGGAAGGGGGATCGCGGGGCCCGTCTCGCCGCGCGGCCGCACTTCGAGCTGGCCCGCGTCGTTGACGCTGAAGAATCCGCGTCCCCAGTTCTGAACGTTGTAGAGCTCGAGGCTGTCGCGGATGGTCCAGGCGTGCATCTTGTTAGGTGATTCCCCCGTCTTGCAGCGCTTCGTCGCGCTGCTCTTCCGTGGCCAAGTCTTTCACACGCACGACACCGCGTGCGCGCTCTTCGGGCCCGATCAGATAAACGTGCCGCGCGCCGGCTTTGTTCGCATCGGCGAACACCCGCTTCGGCTTCAGGTTGCTGAGCACGAGCTCGACGGTTTTCCCCTGGGCGCGCAGCGCGCGGGCGAGCCGCACGGCCGCGGGCCGCTCGTCGTCGCCGAGCGGGAACACGACCGCGTCGAGCGCGCGGGTCAGGGTGGGCAGCTTGCCGCGCTCGGCGAGCAGCTCGGCGATCACGGCGTCGCCGAAGCCGAAGCCGACCGCCGGCAGGGGCTTGCCGCCGAGCGTCTCGACGAGGCGGTCGTAGCGGCCGCCGCCGCATACGGCGCGCAGCTCGCCCGCTGTGTCGAAGGCCTCGAACACGACGCCCGTGTAGTACGCGAGCCCGCGCACGACCGAGGCGTCGAAGGCGACGCGATCCGCGACGCCATACGCCGCGAGCAGCTCGAACAGGCGCCGCAGCTGTGCGAGCGCGGGGGACGCCGCGCCGGCGAGCCGCGCGGCGTCGTCGAGGCCGCGCGCTTCGAGCAGCGCCACGACCGCCTCGCCTTCGGCGCGCGCGAGCTGCACCGCGCCGCTCGCCTCCGTGAGCTGGTCGATCACGGCGTCGCGCCCGATCTTCGTGAGCTTGTCCACGATCACGCACAGCGGCGCGAACGCGTCGGGCCGCTTCGCCAGCACGCCCGCGCGCAGGCTCTCCTCCAGCAGCGCGCGGTGGTTCACGCGCATGCGCACGTCGCCCGCCGCGAGCCCCATCGCGTCGAGCGCGTGGAAGATCGCGGCGATCAGCTCGGCCTCGGCGGTGACGTCGGCCTCGCCCCAGACGTCCATGTTCCACTGGTAGTGCTCGCGGCGGCGCCCGCGCTGCAGGCGCTCGTAGCGCCAGCACTGTGGGATTGCGAACCAGCGCAGCGGGAGCCGCAGCGCGCCCTGGCGCGCCATCACCATGCGCGCGAGCGAGGGCGTCAGCTCGGGGCGCAGCGCGAGGTGCCGGTCGTGGAGCTGGAAGTGGTAGAGCTGCTCGACGATCTCCTCGCCGGCCTTGCGCAGGTAGAGCTCGGCGTGCTCGACGACGGGCGCGTCCACCTCCTCGAAGCCGAACGCGAGCGCGGTGCTGCGAAAGCGCTCGAACAGCCACGCGCGCAGGCGCATGTCGTCGGGGTAGAAGTCGCGCGTGCCGCGCGGCGGGGCGAGGTCGGTCACGCGCGCGATGTATCACCCACGCGCGCTGCGGACCAGAGCGCGCGCGCTGCGCGGGGCAATTTCGGCCGGGCCGCCTCGGCCCCCGATCATTCTGGCCGGGCCGAAATGTACGGGGCGGTCATTTTGGCCCGGCCGGAATGCTCGCTCGCCCGCGCGCGCCGCTGCTAAACCCCGCGCCCGCGCCGCGCCGATGCTGCGCGCGACACTTCCGAGGAGCCCTCGCGATGCAACTCCGCCTCTCGCTCGTGCCCGTTGCCGCTGCGTTCGCTCTCGCCGCGTGCGGCGGTGACGATGCTGCGCCCGCCGATGCTTCCGGCGCGGCGGAATCCGCAGCGAGCGCCGCCCCCGCAGCCGCGCCCGCGACGCCCGCCGATCTCCCGCGCGGCCTGCTCCTCGCGCTCAGCACGTTCCGCAACGGCGACGACGGCAAGCCCATCCCGCAATCCGAGCTCGTGGTCGTGACGCGCAGCGGCGGCGCCTGGAACGCGGCCTCGGTCAGCGACCCCGACAGCAACGTGTTCCACAAGGCGATGGTCGTGGACCTGCCGGGCCACGGGCCGTCGCTGGTCACGCTCGGCGCGATGAAGGCCGCGGTGAAGCGCTGGCAGAAGGGCGACGCGGGGCTCGCGCCCGCCGAGACGCTCTGGGAGGCGAAGTTCGGCGGCACCTTCGACCGCATGCGCGACGGCGAGGCCGCGGACCTGTTCGGCGATGGCAAGCAGGCGCTCGCGATCGCGACGCACGACCAGGGCGTCGTCGCCGTGCTGCGCGCGCAGGAAGGCGGCGGCTGGGCCGCGACCGAGCTCGACCGCAAGCCCGACACCTTCGTGCACGAGATCGAGCTCGGCGATCTCGACGGCGACGGCGTGCGCGAGATCTACGCCACGCCGAGCGCGCCCAACAAGCTCGACGGCTCGCCGCAGCCCGGTGAGGTGGTGCGCTTCGTGCCGGGCAAGGGCGAGGGGCGAGCGGTCGTGGCCGACCTCGGCATGCGCCACGCGAAGGAGATTCTCGTCGCCGACGTCGACGGCGATGGCCGCGACGAGCTCTACGTCTCGGTCGAGGCCGCCGAGGGCGGGAACCTCGAGGTGAAGCGCTACGACGCCGGCACCGATCCCACCGCGGGCGCGGTCGTGGTGACTCTCGCCGACCCGATGTGCCGCTTCCTCACCGCGGGTGATCTCGATGGCGACGGCAAGCAGGAGATGGTCGTCGCGGCGAAGGACACCGGCCTCTGGCTCGCGCGCCCCGGCGCGGACGCAAAGGCGCCCTGGACGACGGAGCACATCGACGCGGACTCGAAGGGCTTCGAGCACGCCGCGCTGCTCACCGACCTCGACGGCGACGGCGTGGACGAGCTGTACGTCGCGAACGACAAGGCGAAGCAGCTGAACCGCTACGTGTGGGCGAACGGCAAGGCGCAGCGCGAGACGATCTACACGAGCGCGTCGCCGAACGCGGTGCTCACGTGGAACCTGATGCCCGCGCCGGTGGAGCTGGTGAAGTAGAGGCTGCGCCGCCTGCGCGGAGACACGTCCACGCAGGCGGCGGGCTCACGGCGCGCGGAGGGGACGTCCGCGCACCGCGCACAAGCGGAGCTTCTTTCCGCGCGCGTGTCCGCTACGGCAGCGGCAGCTGCGCGCAGCGCGCGTCGTGGCTGCACGCGACGAGCGGCACGAAGCGCCCCGAGCGCGGCTTCGTCTCGAGGAAGAGCCCGACTCCGCGCGCGAAGAACTTGTGCTCGTAGGCCGCTGGCTCGAGTGTCGTCGTGTCCGCAACCACGACGCAGTCGCCACTCGCGCAGAACAGCTCCGCGAGTGCCTGCGGTACGGCTTGGTCGAGCATCGCGTTCTGCCCGTAGCGGTAGGTCGTGCTGAGCACCGTGCCGACGTCTTCTGCCGAGCCCGCGGCCCACTCTTGGCGATACGTCGCGCCGACACGGGGCGCTCCCATCATCAGCGTGCCCGACTTCGCGCCGTCGACTCCTGCCTTGAACGAGCCCTCGATCTCGACGAGCTGCGGCAGTTCCGGGTCGTCGCCCTCGAACACCTCGTAGTCCCGCGCGAGCTCGCCGCAGTACTCGACGCTGCCGTCCGTGCGCAGCCCGAACCAGTCGTCCGTGTCCTCGACCAGCACGCCCTCTTCGAACGCCCTGTCGTTCACGACGACGCAGTCGATCCCCGCGATGCGCTTCGTTTCGTCCAGCACCTCGATCTCGACGCGCGAGTCGCCATCGTCGAACACCCAGCGGTTCCCGACGTCGAGCGGGAACCAAGGATTCGTCCGCGAGGGACTTCGCGGATCCTGGAACAGCGCGGGATCCATGTCGGGCTCGTAGGGCGCCTCACCGATCTTCTCGCACAGCGCACGCCGCGCGCCGCGCTGTGCGCTGCACTCCTCCGCCTTCTCGGAGCGCGCCTCGTGCGCGTCCGCGAGGCACTCCGCGCGCTCGGCGGCGGCGCCGCTCTCTTTTTCTTCTTGCCCGCTTCCGCCGGTGCGGCGCCGAAGGCCAGTGCGACCGCCGCGATCACGGCAACTCCAAGACTCAGTCGACGTGCTGCCCGACCCGAACGCTCTCGCAACATGAGTGACTCCCGTTGAAGTTCGCTCGCGGCGGGGTGCAAGCGCGGTGCCGCGCTCCGAACGCGGCCATCGCGCGCTGCGCGGGCGGCGTTGCCGAGACGCTCTGCCGATTTCGGCGCGGCTCTGCCGGACTCGGCAGGCGCGCGAGCGCGGAACGCCACCTCGTGGCACCACGTGCGGTACGTCGCTTGCTGCGCTTCACCCGAAGGCGCGCGCTTCAGCGCTGCGCAGGAGCCTCGCTTTGCAGCCTCAGCACCACGCGCACGCTCGCGTTCACGGCGCTCGCGTGCACGTAACCGATCGCGCGCTTCTCGCTGGCAACGAAGCGCAGCACCGCCTCGTCCGACGCCAGCGTGGCCGGCGGCTGTACGCCTTCGAAGTACTGGCGGCTCCAGTAGCGGCTCAGCTGCGCCGGCGTGAGCGCGAGCACCGCGCGCGTGAAGGCCTCGCGCAGCGGGCTGCTCGCGGCGTGATTGAGCGGCACGATGCGCGCGCCGTCCTTCCAGTAGCGGCGCTGCTTCAAGTAGATCTGCGCGAGCTCGTCCGCATCGAGGCTCACCGCGCGCTCGCGATGCACGATCACCGCGATCTCCTCTGCCTCGGCTGCGCGCGGCGCGAGCGCGAGCGCGAACGCGAGGGCGAACGCCGTGCGCCGCATCAGAACAGCACCGAGAACGACGCGTGCAGCCCGCTCGCGAGCTCGGCGTTCTCATGCGTGACGGCGCGATACCCCGCCTTTAGGTTCAGCCACTCGCGCGGCAGCCAGTTCACGCCGAAGTCGAAGATCTGCGCGGCGCGCCCGTCGGCGGCGTCGTAGTGCTCGGCGCGTCCCACGAGATAGAGGCGCGCGAGCTTCGGCGAGACGCGATCGAGCGGATACGCCGCCTCGACGAACACGCCCCAGAAATCGCGGCCGGGGATGTCGCCGCTCGAGACGTGCAGCTCGCTCGTCAGCTCGAGGCGGTCGGTCGCGCGCCACTTCGCGTCGAGGGCGCCCTGCGTCGTCCAGGCGCCGTTCTTCTCGTTCGCGAGCACGGCGCCGCCGAACGACCAGGCGCCGCGCGCCTCGCCGTATTCGAGCCGCACCCCGACGCTGCGCTCGGCGGGGCTCTCGTCGCTCTCGACGTCGAAGGTGTCGATGACTTGGCCGAAGACCTGATAGCTGACGACGCGGTCTTCGGGATGGAACGATCCGAAGATCGCGACGCCCGTCGAGTGCTCGTCGAGCCCGAGCTCGACGCTCGCGGGCTGCGTCGGCGTCCACACGAAGGGCTCGGCCGGCGCAAGATTCCAGCGACCCACGGGCGTCTGGAACTTTCCGAAGCGCACGTTCAGCGCGTCGCTGAGTCCGTACTCCACCCAGAGCCGCTCGAAATTCGCGCGCGGGTCGGAAGCGACGGCGCCGCCACTCGTCTCCCAGCTGGCCAAGTCGCCCACTTCGAGCTCGGCGAAGAAGCGCAGCCGGTCCGTCGGCTCGTAGGCGACGAGGAAGTTGATGCCGTCGAGCGCGAGCTCGGCGGGCTCGCCGTCCTCGCGTTCGATCTAGAACGTGCCGAAGGCCCCGAGCGTGAGGCCGCTGTTCCCGAACCGCAGCCCGCGCGCGGGCTCGTACTCGACCGGCGCGAACGAATAGGGCGCGCGGCTCGGCTGTTGCGCATCCGCTGCCGGCGCAGCCTCCTGAGCGTGCGCGGGCAGCGCCGCGAGCAGCGCCAGCGCGAGGCTCGCCAGGAGCGCGCCTGCGCCGCTGCTAGCGTGCCGCGTGATCGCCGACGTGGGTGCGGGCATGATGCTTCCGCCTGATGCGAAGCCGAGCGAAGCGGAGCAATCCGTATCGCGCTTCCCGCTCCGTAACAAGCTGCTCGCGTTCGCGTTCGCCCTGGTGGTGATTCCCGGCACTCTGCTCGGCGCGCTGGCGACACGCAACGCCAGCGCCGCGCTCGAGGCGCAAGTGGGCCGCGCCCTCGCGCGCGAGGCGGCGCACACGGCCGATCAGCTAGCGGCGCGCCTGCGCAGCGAGCGACAGACGCTCGCGAGCTTCGCGCGGCAGGACTTGATGCGAGACCTGCGCGTCGGCGACGTCGACAAACGCGTCTCGCTCGCGCTCGCGACCTTGCGCGCGGGCGCGGGCGCAGCGCGCAGCTACTACGCCCTCGACGCGCACGGCCGCGTCGTCGCGGCGAGCGAGCCGCGCGCGCTCGGCGAGGCGCCGCCGTGGCTGCGCGAGCTCGGCGTCGACGCCGCGCTCGGCGAGCGCACGCTCGGGCCGCTGCGCGCACCCGAGGGTGTGCAGCTCGTGATGATTGCGCCGCTGCCCGATCCCGACGACCCGGCGCGGGTGCTGGGCGTGCTCGCGGGCGCGTTCGCGTGGGACGCGCTGGTAACTGCGACGCGCGTGGTGCAGCGCGATCTCGCGCAGCAGGGCATCGCAGTGCACGTGCTCGTGTGCGACGCGCGCGGAGAAGTCCTCGGCGGCGTGCGCATGCAGGACCGCGCGGGGCCGGCGCGCGCCGAGCTTGCTGCCGCAGCGGAGCTCACGGGGGCGCCGGGCTGGCTCGCGCAGAGCGAGACGATCTCGGGTCGCGCCGCGCTCGCGAGCGATCTCCCGCCGTGGCGAATCGTGGTGATGCAGTCGCGCGAAGACGCGCTCGCGCCCGTAACGAGTCTGCAGCGGCGCATGGCGCTGACGCTCGGCGCCTTGCTGCTCGCCGCGCTCGCGCTCGCCTGGCTCGCATCGCGCCGCGTCGCCCAGCCGCTCGCGGAGCTGACGCGCGCGATCCGCGGCCTCGCGCGCGGAGGCGCGCACAGCGTGCTCGTGCGCGGCGACGACGAGCTGGGCGTGCTCGCGGACTCCTTCAACCGCATGTCCGCCGATCTCACGCGCGCGCAGAGCGAGCTCGTCGAGGCCGAGAAGTTCTCGTTCGTGGGCGAGCTCGCCGCGGGTGTCGCCCACGAGATCCGCACTTCGCTCGGTGTGCTCAAGAGCTCGGTGCAGCTGCTGGACCGCTCGCTGCCTGCGGACGCGCGCGAAGAATCCCACGAGCTCGCGCAGATGATTCGCGACGAGGTGGGCCGGCTCGGCGGCGTGGTGGACGATCTGCTCACGCTGAAGCCCGACCGCACGCTGCGGCTCGAGCCGGGCCCGCTCGCGCCGATTCTCGCGCGCGCGGTGGAGTTCGCGCGCGCGCCCGCGAGCGCGAAGGGTGTGAGGCTCGCGTTCGAGGCGCCCGCTCACGAAGCACACGTCGCGCGCGCCGGAGCTGCTGCATCAGGCCGCGGTGAACCTGCTCGTGAACGCGGTGCAAGCGCTCGGCGAAGGCGGCGCGATCGAAGTCTCGATCCTGCCCGCGCGCGAGGGTTACGGAGGCTTCGAAGTGCGCGACGACGGTCCCGGCATTCCCGACGCGATTCGCGAACGCATCTTCCAGCCATTCGTCACGGGCCGCGCCGGCGGCGTCGGACTCGGCCTCACCTTCGTGAAGCGCGTCGTGCACGAGCACCGCGGGCGCATCGCGCTCGATTCGGCGCCGGGCGCGACGCGCGTACGCGTCGAGATCCCGCTCGCGGAGGCCACGCCGTGAAGCGCGTGATCATCGTCGACGACGACCGCCGCACGCGGCGCGTGCTGCAGATTCTCGTCGAGCGCCTCGGCCTCGCCTCGGCCGCGTTCGAGGAGGCGGAGAGCGCGCTCGCTGCGCTCGCGGAAGAGTCGGCGGCGCTGGTGCTCACCGACCTGCGCATGCCTGGCCTCGACGGCCTCGGCTTCATGCGCCGGCTGCGCACGCTCGACACGCAGGTGCCCGTCATCGTGCTCACCGCCTACGGCAACGTCGAAGCTGCCGTCGAGGCGATGAAGCTCGGCGCCGTCGATTTTCTGGCGAAGCCGTTCGACGTCGACGCGCTCGAGCTCTTTATCCAGCGCTCGCTCGAGCACTCGCGCACGCGCGTCGAGCACCGCTTCCTGCGCGAGCAGGCCGCGCGCGCGCCCGGCTTCGAAGAGCTGCTCGGCGCGGCGCCCGCGATGCAGCGCGTGTTCGAGCACATCGACAAGTTCGCGCCCGCGAAGAGCGCGGTGCTGATCACCGGCGAAACTGGCACCGGCAAAGAGCTCGTGGCGCGCGCGATTCATCGCCGCAGCCCGCGCGCGGACAAGCTGTTCGTGCCGCTCAACTGCGCCGCGATTCCGGGCGAGCTGCTCGAGAGCGAGCTGTTCGGCCACGTGCGCGGCGCGTTCACGGGAGCCACGGCGGATCGCGAGGGCAAGTTCGCCGCGGCCGACGGCGGCACGCTCTTCCTGGACGAGATCGGCGACATGGACCTGCGCCTGCAGGCGAAGTTGTTGCGCGCGCTGCAGGAGGGCGTGGTCGAGCCGGTCGGCAGCAACCGCCGCGTGCGCGTCGACGTGAGAGTCGTCTCCAGCACCAACCGCGACCTCGAAGCCGCGATCAAGTCGGGCGCCTTCCGCGAGGACCTCTACTACCGCCTCAACGTGCTGCGCATCGAGCTGCCGCCACTGCGCGAGCGCGCGAGCGACGTGCCCGCGCTCGCCGCGAGCTTCCTCGCCGAGTTCGGGCGCGAGCTCGGCAAGGGCGCTCTCGCGCTCGAGCCCGCCGCAGCCGACGCGCTGCGCGCGCACCGCTGGCCCGGCAACGTGCGCGAGCTGCGCAACCTGATGGAGCGCGCGGCCGTTCTCGCGGAACGCGGCGCGCTCGGCGAGGCGCTCGTGCGCGAGCTGCTCCCGCGCCCGTCTGGCGCCGCGAGCGAGGCCGAGCCCACGACGCTCGAGCTCGACGCCGTGGTCTCCGAAACCGAGCGCCGCGCGATCCTGCGCGCGCTCGCCGCTGCGCACGACAACAAGCTCGAGGCGGCGCGCTTGTTGGGGATCGGCGAGCGCACGCTCTGGACGAAGCTGAAGAAGTACGGGCTGTGAGCGCGCTCGCTCACGCGCCGCGCAGCCGCGCGTAGACGAATTCGTCGACGAGCTCGCCGTCCTTGAACGAGGACTTGCGCAGCACGCCCTCGCGCACGAAGCCGCACTTCTCGAGCACGCGGCAGGAGGCCGGGTTCCACGCGTACACGTGCGCATCGAGCCGCGCGACGTCGGTCTGTGCGAACGCGGCATCGCTCAGCGCCGCGAGCGCCTCGCTCGCGTAGCCGCGCCCCCAGGCGTGCGGCCCGAGCATGTACCCGATCGTGCCCGTGTACCGCTGCCGCCCGTCGAAGCGATACATCCCGATGCTGCCGACCACGTCGCCGCTCGCCTCGATCGCGAGATGCCAGGAGCGCTCGTCCTTCAGCGCCATCGCGAGAAACGCGTCCGCCGCCGCGCGCGTGTACGGAAACGGAATCGAGTCGCCGACGTTCCGCCACACCGCGCGATGATTGATGTTCCGCACCAGCGCCTCTTCGTCGCCGAGCCGCCAGCTCCGCAATAACAACCGCGCCGTCCGTATCTCCATCGCACGAAGCTAACGACCGCACGCTCACGGGCCGCCGACTCCGGGAAGCGCGGGAGGCGCGCCTCAACGGCGCGCCGACCCGCGCACGAATTCCGTCACATTCGATCACGCGAGCACGGCACCGAACGCGCAGGAGACGCAGGCCGAGCAGGCGGAGCGCGGCGGGCGGGCCGCGGCGGCGAGGTAAGACCGGACGAGGGGCCCAAGAGAACGCCCGCCTTCAGACGAAGCGCGCCCCGTCTCCGAAGTGATTCCACCCAAAGGCCCCGAGGAGGCACGAGCCGCCGCGGCCCGCCCGCCGCGCGGAGCCGGTCCCACGAACCAGCGCGGCGACGGGAGCGAAGCGATCCGTCGCCTCTCCGTAACAACTACCGCCGCGCCACCGCCAACATCGCCTCCGTCGCCACCTCGATGCACTGCGCCATGTTGCGGTTGAGGTCGATCTCCGCGGGCCCCGGCCACGGCGTGCGATCGCTCACGACGCAGATGCAGCCCGCGCGCACGCCGAACAGCGTCGCGAGCGTGAGCAGCACGCCGCTCTCCATCTCCATGTTCACGACGCCCGCCGCGCGCATGTCCTCGATGCGCTGGCGGTGCTCGTGCGCCCAGTAGCCGCCGACGCTCATCGAGCTCATGCCGCCGCCCGCCGCGAGCGTGGCGTTGCGGATGTAGAACGCGTCGAGCGACCAGGTGACGCCAGCCCGATGCCGTGCGCCGCGCTTCTTCGCCGCAGCCAGCAGCGCGCCCACGGTCGCGTGGTCGGCGACCGCGGGGAACTCGGGAATCACGTACGCCTTGCTCGTGCCGTCGTCGCGCACGGCGCCCGTCGTGATCACGAGATCGCCGAGCGCGAGATCGGGCGCGAGGCCGCCGCTGTTGCCGACGCGGATGAACGTGTGAGCGCCGAGCTTGATCAGCTCCTCCACGATCACCGCCGTGCTCGGCGCGCCGATGCCCGTCGATGCCGCGCACAGCGGCACGCCATCGAGCTCCCCCGTAACAACTCGGTACTCGCGGACGCGGCACGTCTCGCGCACGCCGCGCCAGCTCGCGCTGATCTTCTCGACGCGCGCCGGGTCGCCGCACACGAACACGTGCGGCGCGACGCGATCGGCCGTGAGGCCGGTGATGGGCTGGGCGTTCGACACGGGCGGCTCCTCGGAAGTGGCGCGCAGCGTCTGTCAGGGGAGGGCGCGCGGCAACGCCGGGAGCTTCCGCACGCACTCGACCGGCAACTTCGGCTCAAGTCCGGGCCGTTTTGCCCCGACCGGGAGGGGCCTCGGAGCGGCCGAAACGGGGGGCTTGGTTTGCCTCGCCAAAACACGACGGCTAAATCGGGCCGCCTGCTGGCGGGCTCTTAAGGATAGGAAGCCGCCTCCAGCCCTGGGGGCGGGGCGGAAAGCCGGACGGGTGGGGGGAACGGTGGCCAAGGGACTCGTGATCACGGAGAAGCCGAGCGTCGCGCGCGACATCACGGCGGCGCTGGGCGGATTCACCGAGCACGAGGGCTACTGGGAGAGCGATCGCTTCGTCGTGACCTTCGCGGTCGGGCACTTGTTCGAGCTGCTCGAGCCGGAAGAGATCGACGACAAGTACAAGCGCTGGACGCTCGACGTGCTCCCGATCCTGCCCGAGACGTTCCAGCTCAAGAAGAAGAAGGGGCAGACGGACCGCATCCGCGTGATCGAGAAGCTCGCGAAGCGCGACGACGTGGACCGCCTCATCAACGCCTGCGACGCCGGCCGCGAGGGCGAGCTGATCTTCCGCGAGATCGCGCGCTACCTCGAGACGCGCAAGCCGATCGAGCGGCTCTGGCTGCAGTCGATGACGCAGGATGCGATTCGCAGCGGCTTCGCGCAGCTGATGCCCGGCAAGCAGCTCGAGGGCCTCGCACAGGCCGCCGAGTGCCGCGCGTACTCGGACTGGCTGATCGGCATGAACGCGACGCGCGCGCTCACCAAGCGCCTGAAGAGCCGCAAGGAGACGCGCGCGTGGTCGGCGGGCCGCGTGCAGACGCCGACCCTCGCGCTGCTCGTCGACAAGGAGTTCGAGGTGCTCGCGCACGTACCGCGCCCGTTCTGGCGCGTGACGGCGACCTTCGCGGCGGCGGATCACACCTACACCGCGCAGTGGTTCGACCCTGCGTTCCGCGAGGGCGACGACAGCGAGCAGAAAGACGACCGCATCTTCGATCGCGCGCGCGCCGACGCGATCGTGGCGGCCGCGCGCGCGGGTACGGCGCTCGCGGGCGAAACGCGCAAGCCCTCGCGCGAGAGCGCGCCGCCGCTGTTCGATCTCACGAGCCTGCAGCGCGAGGGCAACCGCCGCTTCGGCTGGAGCGCGCGCAGGACGCTCGGTGCCGCGCAGGCTTGTTACGAGGCGTACAAGGTCCTCACCTACCCGCGCACCGATTCGCGCTGCCTGCCGAACGACTACCGCGCGACGGTCGACGAGGTGCTCGGGAAGCTCGCCGCCGCGCGCGGTGAAGGCGTCGCCGACTACGCCGCCGGCGCGCAGCGCTTGCTGCGGGACGGCCTGCTCAACACCGAGCGCGTGTTCGACGACGCCGGCGTCTCGGACCACTTCGCGATCGTGCCCACCGGCGTGCTGCCGCGCGCCGACATGCGCGGCGACGCGCGCCGCCTCTACGACCTCGTCGCGCGCCGCTTCCTCGGCGCCTTCCACGGCCCGGCGCTGTGGGAGCGCGTGGAGCGCACGACGGTGCTCGCGAGCGAGAGCTTCCGCACGCGTGCGCGCGCGCTGATGGAGCCGGGCTGGCGCGCGGTGCTGCCGGCGGGCGACGAGGAAGAGGGCTCGGGCGCGCTGCCGCGCCTCGCGCCCGGCCGCGACGAAGCGAGCGACGTCTCGGTGCGCACGCAGGAAGTGCTGTCGCAGGAAGAAGAGACGAAGCCGCCCGCGCGCATCAGCGAGGGCCGCCTGCTCTCGCTGATGGAGAACGCGGGCCAGGATCTCGACGACGAGAACCTCGCCGCGGTGATGCACGAGAAGGGCATCGGCACGCCGGCGACGCGCGCCGAGATCATCGAGAACCTGATCGGCAAGGGCTACGCGCTGCGCCAGGGCAAGAGCCTGCGGCCCACCGTGAAGGGCATTCGCCTGATCGACACGCTGCGCCGCATCGACGAGACGCGCCTTGCGAGCGCCGCCCTCACGGGGGAGATCGAGCAGCACCTGCGCGAGGTGGAGCACGGGCGCCGCACCGCGAAGGACTTCCTCGACGAGATGCGCGAGTACACGAGCGAGATCGTCGACCGCACCAAGGGCTTCCAGTACGAAGACCTCTACGCGAAGGAAGCCGAGCTCGGGCCGTGCCCGTCGTGCGGGCGGCCCGTGATCGAGATGGCGTGGTTCTACCGCTGCAAGCCCGTCGATCCGCTGCCCGAGGGCCAGGCGGACTGCACGATGCGCTTCTGGAAGGACACGTCAGGTCGCTACATCGATCGCCGCTCCATCGCCGCGCTGCTGCGCGAGGGCAAGACGGGCGTGCTCGACGGCTTCACTGCGCGCAGCGGCCGCACCTACCGCGCGAGCCTCGAGGTCGATCACGACGAGTGGCGCGTGCAGGTGCAGCCCGCGGGCTGGAACGAAGAGGCCGCGAGCGAGACGCCCGAGTACGAAGTGAACACCGAGCCGCTCGCAAAGTGCCCGTTCGGCGGCGAAGAGTGTCAGGTGATCGAGACGCCCACGCACTTCGCGTGCACGAGCTGGGTGGCCGACGCCGAGGCGCAGGCCGCCTTCCGCGCCGCCAAGCGCGCCGCGCGCGAGGCGGGCCAGCCGCCGCCGGAGAAGCCCGAGAAGCCCGACCACGCGCTGTTCGTGTTTCCGCGCACGGTGTGCAAGCGCGAGATCACGCGCGACGAAGCGCTGACGTACTTGCGCGAGGGCAAGACCGAGCTGCTCACCGACTTCACCTCGCGCCACGGCCGCCCGTTCAGCGCGCAGCTCGTGCTGAAGGACACGGGCCGCCACGGCTTCGAGTTCCCGCCGCGCGGGAAGCAAGGGCCGAAGCCGGAAGGCGAGGGCGCGGAAGCCGGAGCGGACGCCGTAACAGCTGAGCCCGCCAAGCCGGCGAAGCCGAAGCGCGGGCGCGCGAAGGGCGCAGCCGGCGCGGGTGCGGAGGCTACGACGGACGCGGCGGCTGCAGGCGACACGCTCGCCGCGAAGCCGAAGGCCCGGCGCGGCGCGAAGAGCTTCGACCCGGGCACCACGCGCGTCGTGCGCGCGAAGAAAAAGAGCGCGAGCCCGCGCAAGGGGGCGGCGGCGAAGCGCGCGAAGCCGTGGGCGAGGAAGAGCGGGGCGAAGAAGGTGGCGCCCGCCGCGGAGTAGACGCACGCCCCGTGTTCGGCTCCGCGGTGAAGCACTTCACATCGCCGGCTCCGCGCAAGGAGTACTTCCTCGTGAAACGCGAGGAGAGGCGATGTCGAAGCTCGGACTACTCAAGGCCGCGAACAAGCTCGGCCTCGGCGGAACGGTCAGCCGCTGGGTGATCAACGACTACGCGACGACCACGCCGCCACGTCCGCGCCCGTTCAGCATGTGGTCACACGTGGCGCCGCACGAGAACTGGAAGCCCACCGACCTCGACAACCCCTCCGCGCCGAAGCCGCCTGGGTACGTCTCCGACTACACCTCGTGGCCGAGCCTCGTCGATCGCCGGTTTTCGGGGCGGCACCTGCGGCCCGCAGAGCCGAGTTATCAGGGGCGCTTGCAGGACGCTGGCAAAGTCGCCGCGCTCTTCTCGCGTTCCGGGCAGATGAAACCCGACCGCTCGAGCGCGCTTTTCGCTTTCTTCGCGCAGTGGTTCACCGACAGCATTCTGCGTTTCGACTCGCACGACCGGCGCCGCAACACCTCGAACCACGACATCGATCTGTGTCAGATCTACGGGCTCACGACCGACGCCACGCACGTGCTTCGCGAGCACAGGGGCGGCCGCCTGCGGAGCGACTCCGCCACCGGTGAAGAGCTCCCCGTGAAGCTCTGCGCGCAGAACGCGGCGGGCGAGTGGGTGGTGAAGCCGGAGTTCTCGACGATCGTCAACGACGCCACGGTGAATGCGTTCCTGAAGGGTTTTCCGGACCCGCAGGCGCGCAGGCAATTCCTCTACGCCAGCGGCCTCGAGCGAGGCAACTCTTCGATCGGCTACGCGGCCATCAGCACGATCTTCCTGCGCGAGCACAATCGCTTGTGCGCGGCGCTCGCGACGAAGCACCCCACATGGGACGATGAACGGCTGTTTCAAACCGCTCGCATGATCAACATCGTGTTGTTGATGAAGCTCGTCGTCGAGGACTACATCAACCACATTCTGGGCGGGAAGCTCTTTCGACTCGAACCCGGCCTCGGCGAAGACAAGGCGTGGTATCGGCCCAACTGGATCGCGGCCGAGTTCGATCTGCTCTACCGCTGGCACGGGCTGATGCCGGACACGATCGCCGTCGGCGGGGACGTGCTCGACCACTGGGCATACCGCAACAACAACGCGCTGATCGAGCAGCGCGGCCTCTCGGCGGTGATCGATGCGGCCTCTAAGGCTCCCGCCGGCCGTATCGGGCTCTTCAACTCCCCGGGGTTCTTGCAGCCCGCCGAGCTGAACGCGGTGTTGATGGGCCGAGCGTTCCGGCTCCAGCCCTACAACGCGTATCGCGATCGGTTCGGGCTCTCACGCATCGAGAGCTTCGACGACCTCACCGCGGACCCTGCAGAGAGAAGTGCGCTGCAGGAGTGCTACGCGAGCGTCGATGACGTGGAGTACCTGGTCGGGATCTTTGCCGAGAAGCGCAAGAAGCCAGCCCTCTTCGGCGAGCTGCTCACGCGCATGGTCGCCTACGACGCGTTCACCCAGATCTTCAGCAATCCGCTGCTCTCGAAGGCGATCTGGGGCAAGGAGACGTTCACCGACTACGGCCTAAAACAAATCGAGGAGACGAGCTCGATCCAAGATCTCGTCGACCGCAACCTCAAGCCCGGCACTAAGGCGACCGCGCGGCTCGGTCTCTGAGCGAGTGCCCCGCAAGCCCCCTAGCGCTGCAATTGCGCTTTCGCGCGCATAGCGTGCCCCGCACTCAGCGCGGAGAACGCGGTGCTGCACGCGAGCTGGAGAGCTGCTCTCGCCACGCTGCTCCCGCTCGCGTTCGCGCAAGTCGCATTCGCTGACGAGCCCCCGGCTCCCGGCGCAGAGGCGCCCTCGCGCTGGCGCGAGCGCGTCGAAGTGCACGGCTTCTACGAGATGCGCGTGATGTTCGGCTGGGAGGACTTCGGCACGAGCGACGCGTGGGATCTGTACGGCTGGCAGCACGTGCTGAATCTCGAGATCGACGCGCGCCTCGCGCCGCGAGGCGTCGGGCCGTTTACGTCGGTCACGGCGTTTGCGCGCGCGGAGGTGAAGTTCGACTGCGTGTACTCGCGCGGCTGCGGGCTGTTTCGGAGCGCGAACGCCTTCGGGCGGAGGCCGCGCAAGCTGCCGGCGCGTCTGCAGCACGGGCGCCGCGAAGGCGACGCGGGCTCGCAGCACACGGTCGACCGGCGCGCCTACTACTTCGACGACGAGACGCGCCTCGACGGCGCGTTGTTAGGGCCGGACGGCACGCGCAACGCCGAATTGCCGAGCGGACAGCGGCGCGCGACCTCGGTGCTGTTCGGGCCTTCGCTCGTGGAGATGTTCGCGGCGAGCGTCGGTGCAGACGGCGTGCGCGGCTCGTTCGCGAATCCCGGCGACGACGTCGGCTACTACGTGTTCGCGCGCGAGCGCAGCTGCCGCAGCGGTTCGCGCGCGTTGAAGGAGGACAGCACGCGCGGCTACGGCAACCGCGAGCTGCTGTTCAACTACACGTGCGACTTCAACCCGATCGGGCGCCTGCGCGATCGCGCGAACCCGTTCGATGCGGGCGAGCTGCACCCGTTGTTAGGGAACGCCGGCGCCTACGCGCTGCCGCTTCGCCCCGCGCCCGAGCGCCGCGTGGGCGACGACGCCGAGGAGTGGGAGTCGCAGGGCTTGTTTCTCCCCAACGCTGCCGTGCGCGACGCCGTCCGCCGCGAGCGCTTCGATTCGAGCGATCAGTACTTCACCGTGGGCGAGCTGCAGTGGAACCACGGCGCGAATCAGCAGCTGCTGAAGGAGCTGCGCGAGCTCTATCTCGACTTCGAGACCGCGCAGCGGCGGCTTTGGTTTCGCGTGGGCAAGCAGACGATCGTGTGGGGGAAGACGGAGCTGTTCCGCAATCAGGATCAGTGGAACCCCACCGATGTCGCGCTCGGTCCGCTCACGTCGCTCGAGGAGTCGCGCATTCCCGTCTTCGCGCTGCGCGGCATCTATTCGTTCTACGACGTGGGCCCGCTGCAAGACGTGCGGCTCGAGCTCGCCGCGATCTTCGACAAGTTCGAGCCGCAGGATCTCGGCGTTTGCGGCGAGCCGTTCACGCCGCGCCCCGCGTGCGACAAGGGCCTCGGGCTCTGGCAGCACGGGCTGACCGGCGCGGGCGTCGCGGGCGAGGTGCGTCCGCCCAACCCCTGGAACGACGCAGCGGGGCTCGAGGTCGGCGCGCGCGTCGAGTTTCGTTGGGACCGCTTCACGTTCTCGCTCAGCGATTATTACGGCTACGAGGACACGCCGTATCCGCGCATCCTGTTCGAGTACTCGCGCAACGTCTACCCGCGCACGGGCAGGCCGCGACGCGCGAACGAGCGTGGCGACTGCATCACCGGCGTCGAGCCCGCGTGCCTCACACCCGTGAACGCGCTCGAAGAGCATCCCGCGAATCAGCAGCTGTTCGCGTTGATCTGCGCCAGCAGCGTCGGCGCGCTCGCGCAGGTCGAGCCCGCGGCGTGCGGCGTGAGCTTCTGGAACAGCACGGCGCGGCCTACGAACGCGGTCGGCGGGCCGCCCACGTACGTCGCGCTCTGGAACAACATCCTCGCGGGCTCGGACGCAGGCGTGGATGCGTTCAACGGCCTCGTCGCTTCCGACCCGATCGCGCAGGCCTCGTTTCAAGCGCAGCTGCTCGCGGTCAACCCGAACATCCGCCGCGCCGGGTTCGCGAACATCCCGACGCCGCTCGTCGACCTGAGCGCGGATCCGAGCGACGGCGGGATCGCGTCGCCGTTGCCGCCCGGCACGGGCGCGATCCAGGGCGCGCTCTGGTTCGGGGACGCGCTGCAGCCGAATCTCACGGCGCCGCAGCAGGCATTGTTAGGGTGCGGCGCGTTCTTCCAGACGCAGTGCGACCTGCACGGCATCGATCTCCTAAACGCCGAGGCGAGCGCGCTCTTCCAAGCGTTCCCGTGGATCGAGGGCACCGCGGCGAATCCGCACTGGAACACCACCGATGCGTCGGTCGCGCAGCCCGGCACGCTCGGCTTCCTGGGCGGAGCGTTGTGCACGCGCTTCGAGGGCGGGCAAGTGTTCGTGCTGCCCGGCTGCCTCGGAGCGGGGATGCCGGGCTACGACGTGACGGTCGATGGCGCGACCGTCGCGCTGCACCCGTTCACGGGGCAAGCGTTCCGCAGCGAGACCGCGGCGCTCTAGTGGAACCTGCTGATGCTCGCGACCGCGCTCGGCTGCGAGGTGGACACGAGCGACCTCTCGAAGTGCGATCCGCTGCGCGCGTTCGCGACGGGGCGCTGCTCCTTCGCGCAGCCGCAGTTCTGCAAGCTCGTCGACGGCTTCGCGTCGCTGACGCGCGTGACGCGCAGCCAGCGCCGCGCCGGCGGGAACGGCGTGTACGGGCGGCGCCAGTTCGTGTGGGGCGGCCTCGGCTCCGCGGAGCTCGCCTACCGCAAACGCAACGTGCTCGGCTTCTCCACCGATTTCGCGGAGGATCTGACGGGCACGAGCTGGGGCATCGAGCTCACCTGGCAAGAGGGACTGCGCTGGGCCAATAACAACTCGTTCGACGGCCTTTCGGGCGTCGACACCTTCAACCTCACCATCTCCGGCGAGCGCCCCACGTTCTTCCGGCGCCTCAACCAGCACCGCACGTTCTTCCTCAGCGCGCAGCTCTTCGTCAGCTACGTCGCCGGCTACGAGCGCGGCATGACCGCCGACGGTCCGTGGACGTTCCTGCTGCTCGCGAGCGCGAACACCGGTTACTTCCAGGACCGCTTGTTGCTCACTGCGAACGTCGTGTGGGATTTCCGCTCGCACTCGGGCGCGTTCCTGCCCGAGGCGCAGTGGCGCTTCACGGACGCCACGTCGATCACGTTCGGTGCCGGCGCCTTCACCGGCGGCTGGACGCGGCGCCTGCGCGGCGTGAGCGACTTCTCGGCGAACGACGACGACGTGCTCACGGACTTCACCTACGTGGAGAACGGCCTCTCGCCCGCGCGGGATCTCGACAACGTCTACGTCAAGCTTCGATACGCGTTCTGAGTCGAGTCGTCACTGCCCGCGCGAGAGCGAGTCGGTCGAGATCAGCGCGCGAAGCTCGTTCGCCTCGAGCGGTGTCGAGCGCACGTCCCAGCTTTCGCGCCGCCAGCCGCCGCTCGGGAGCACGAGGAACGCCTCGGCGACGGGATCGAACACGTTCGCGGCGTCGCCGCTCGGGAACGCGGGGTAGCGCGCGACGTCGCCGCTGTAGCGGTGCGCGAGCACGCCGATTTCGCGCAGCGCGCCGCTCGCGTCGCGGCGCATCACGAACAGGGGCTGCGCAGTCTGCGCATCGACCCAATGAGTCACGCGCGGGAGCGGCACGTTCGCCTCGTGCGCGCGGCCCTCGATCACCACGGCCCAGCGCACGTCCCAGGTATCGTCCGCGAGCGCGAGCCCGCTCGGACCGTAATTCCTCTCCGCGAGCGGCCAGCCTTCGCTGCGCGCGTTCAGGGGTGCGAGCACCTCGCGCTCCGCGACGACGCGCCACGTCCACGCGTTGGCGCGCAGCGCGAACGCCGTGAAGCCGCGCGCAATGTCCTCCGCCGCCGCGAGCGCGCCGGCGTGGCCCGCCTCGATGGTGCCCATGCGCGCGCCTTGCCCGTACGGGATCACGCGCGCGTTGCCCTGGCCCGCGGCGCGGTAGCGCGGCACGAACATTCCATCGCCGCGCGCGCTCGCCGCGCGGCGCATCTTTCGCAGATCGGGCAGATACACGACACGTCGTCTGCGCGGCGCGAGTCGGTTGCGGATTCGCGCGCGCGGTACTGGCGCCACGCGAGGTCGCGCGCGTCGCCCGGCTCGCGGAACGCGCCGCCGGCGACCCAGTCGGCATTGCGCCCAGCGCGATCCCGACCGTTCGCGAGATCTGCGCGGCGCGCGGTCTGCGCGAAGAAGAACTCGCCCGAGAAGAGCTGCGCCGTCGTGCGGCTCGCGAGCGCGCGGGCATCGGCGAGATCGAGCAGGCGAAACGAGCCGCGCGGACCGGCCCCGCGATAGCGGCGCTCGAGGTTCCACTCCCAGCGCGCGCCGGCATCTGGCGCACCGGCGTCGATCGAGGCGGGCGGGAAGGGGAGGCCGGCGGCGTGCGCCGGGAGGTTCGCGTCGGCGTCGAGCCGTGCGTTCCCCGCGTTCGCGCGCGTTGCCTCCTCGAACGCGGCCGACGCCGCATAGCGCCGGTGACACGCGCCGATCGTGAGGCGCATCCCGTCGAAGAAGAACGCGTCGCGGTGGCGCCAGATCTCGGGCGGCAGCAGGTCGCGAACGCGCAGGAGCGCGGCGTGCTCGATCACGTCGCCGCTGCGCAGCGGCGCGTGCGTCGCATCGACCTCGGCGCTCGCGCCTGCCGCCCTAGCGCCCGGGCAGCGGCCCTCGGGTGGGAGCTCGGTCGCGAGTGCGCGCAAACCGAACACGAGCAGGACGCTTGCGAACGCGGCCGGACGCATCGCGCGAGCATATGAGGCGTGCCAGGGCAGCGCCGCGGTGTGGCGGTGCCAGTGCCTCGGTCGACTCCGCAACCCGTTACGCTCGTTCGCATCCGGAGCCCACATGCGCCGCCGCTCCATCACCTACCCCCTCGCGCTCGGCATCACGCTGATGGTGCTCGCGCTCGCGCTCGGCATCGCGTGGCAGGTGGTGGTGGTGCGCGGCTGGCGGCCCGCGGCGGCCGGGCTCACGGGCGCGCACTGGGCGGCGATCGTGCTCGGCTCCCTCGTGGCCCTGACGATCTTCGTGGGCCTGCTGCTGCTCTGCATCTGGCTCGTGCGCGAGATTCGCTCCGGGCAGCGCCAGCAGGCGTTCATCGATGCCGTCACGCACGAGCTGAAGACGCCGATCGCCTCGCTCCAGCTCTATCTCGACACGCTGCAGCGCCGCGAGCTCGCGCCCGAGAAGCAGCGCGCCTTCCTCGCGCGCATGCAGGAAGACGTGGCGCGGCTCGAGCGCACCGTCATGCACGTGCTCGCGGCGGCGCGCAGCGAAGAGAAAGTGCGCGTGCGGCCCGCGGATCCGGTCGACCTCACCGCGATTTT
The DNA here is from genome assembly GCA_016875395.1 of Deltaproteobacteria bacterium. Classification (NCBI taxonomy): domain Bacteria; kingdom Pseudomonadati; phylum Myxococcota; class Myxococcia; species Deltaproteobacteria bacterium. The sequence goes on from VGRF01000006.1 coordinate 118,389, forward strand.
GCGCGAAGCCGCGGGCGACGTGCAGCGCGCGCACGGGCTGCCCGAGGACGCGATCGCGATCGCGCGCAAGCGCCCGCTGACCGCTCTCGGTGACGCAGCCGAGCTCGGCGTCGTGTTCCGCAACCTGCTCGAGAACGCGGTGAAGTACTCGCAGCCGCCCCTCGAGATTCGCGTCGCGCTCGAGGAGACGCCGGACGGCCGCGTGCGCGCGGAGATCGCGGACCGCGGCATCGGCATCGAGCCGCGCGAGCTGCGCAAGATCTTCGGGCGCTTCTACCAGGTCGGGCGCGACGCCGCGGGCCTCGGCCTCGGGCTCTTCATCGTGAACAGCCTCGTGCGCCGCAACGGCGGCCGCGTCGAGGCGCGCAGCGAAGGCGTGGGGCGCGGCAGCCGCTTCACCGTCACGCTGCGCGCGGCGCCGGGCGTCGCGAGCGAAACGCAGGCCGCCCCGGCCGCATCGCCTGCCGGGAGTCATTAGGTGGCGCGCATCCTCGTGGTGGAGGACGAGGCGCACCTCGCCGAGGGCCTCGCGTTCAACCTCGAAGCCGAGGGCCACGAGGTCGAGGTGATCGGCGACGGCGCGGAGGCCGCTGCGCGCCTGACGCGAGAGCCCGCGCCCGACGCGGTCATCCTCGACGTGATGCTGCCGCACATGAGCGGCTTCGAGATCGCGCGGCGCACGCGCGCGTCGGGCAACTTCGTGCCGATCCTCATCCTCACCGCGAAGGACGAGAGCGGCGACATCGTGCGCGGCATCGAGGAAGGCGCGGACGATTACCTCACGAAGCCGTTCCGCTTGGGCGAGCTGCTCGTGCGCCTGCGCGCGCTGCTGCGACGCCGCAAGTGGGACAACGCTGCGGACGAGCCGCAGGGCCTGCGCGAAGTCGCGTTCGGCAACGTCGTCGCGCGCCTCGATCGCCTCGAGCTCGCGACGCCGAGCGGCACGATCCAGCTCACGCCGCGCGAGGCAGCGCTGCTGCGCGAGCTGATCGTGCACGAGGGCGAGCCGGTCACGCGCGGCGAGCTGCTCGAGTCGGTGTGGGGCCTCAGGCCCGATACGCGCACGCGCGTCGTCGACAGCTTCATCGTGCGCCTGCGCCGCTACGTCGAGGCCGACCCCGCGAACCCGAAGCACATCGAGAGCGTGCGCGGACACGGGTATCGCTTCGTGCGCTGAGGCAGCGACCGTCGCGAGGAATCGGAAGACGGCGTCTGACCCGATCTTCCGATTCTCCCGAGCCGCGCGCCGCGCGCTCGCATCTGCAATGCTGCGCCCATGTCCTCCCCCGAGATCCGCTTCGACGTCGAGCCCGCACTCGAAGCGCCCGCGCTGCTGCTCGCGTTCGAGGGCTGGAACGACGCGGGCGAGGCCGCCTCGAACGCGGCGCGCTTCATCGCCGACGCGCTCGGCGCCGCGCCGCTCGGCGAGCTCGACGGCGAGCACTACTACGACTTCACCGTGCAGCGCCCCGTCGTGCGCCAGAGCGAGGACGGCATGCGGCGCATCACCTGGCCGCGCTTCGCCTTCCAGTACGCGGTGATTCCCGGCCGCACCGAGCTCGTGATCGGCGTCGGCCCCGAGCCGAACCTGCACTGGCGCGCGTGGTGCGAGCAGCTCACGCGCCTCGCGAAGCGCCTCCGCGTCTCGCGTGTCGTGATCCTCGGCGCGTTCCTCGCCGACGTCGTCTACTCGCTGCCCGTGCACGTCACCGGCTTCGCGTGGCCGCCCGAGCGCATGGACGAGCTCGGCCTGCGCGCGAGCAACTACGAAGGCCCGACCGGAATCGTCGGGGTGTTAGGGAGCGTCTACCCCGAAGCCGGCTTCGAGACGGTGAGCTTCTGGGCCGGCCTGCCGCACTACATCCCGCTCACGCCCAACGCGCGCGGCACGCTCGCGCTCGTGCAGCAGGCCGCGCGCTACCTCGACCTCCCGATCGACCGCACGCCGCTCGAGCGCGAAGCCGCCGAGTACGAGGGCAAGACCTCGGAGTTGGTGTCGCAGGATCCGCAGCTCGCGGAGTACGTACGCGAGCTGAAGAAGCGCGGGTTTGCGCAGTAGAGCGATCGTGTTACGGCTGCTTCTCGATCGCGGGATCCGGGACTTCGAGGTCGCGACAGATCTTGCGGGCGAGGTGCTCGTTGATCTCGCGATGCCGTGGAACTGACGACGACTTCCGCACGGCGCGATTTGCGTAGATCGAGTGTCGCCCACTCTCACGAAGGAGCGCGCAGCCGTGCGCCTCGAGGTGGGCGATGAGATCGCGCCGCTTCACCCGATCGCGATCTTGAGTGGCTCGCGAATGACCTCGCCATCGCTCGCTTCCTCGCGCGCCAGCTCGCGATTCGCTTCGAGCACGAGTTGCACGGCCTCGCGGAGATTTTCGCGCGCCTCGGAGAGCGTTGCGCCCTGAGTGTTCGCGCCAGGAAGCTCCTCGACGAACGCGATGTAGCCCTCCGGCACTTTCTTGAACACCGCTGTGAATCCGAGGTCCATGGTTGCCTCCCGCACTACCGAAGCTAGCTGCCGCTGCAGCCGCCCGGTCCGCCGAAGATCGTCAAAGTTCGTCAGAACGTCACAACGCGCGCCTCACACCGCGATCGATTCCTCCACCAGCATCACCGGAATCCCTTCCTCCACCGGGTACAGCACGCGCCCATCTGCGCGGATCAGCGCCTCGGTCAGCTCCTTCTCCACGCGCGCACCGGAGCGGTTGTACGCGTTCTTAGCGCGAATCGAGTTGTTGATGGCGGCGAGCTGCGCGGCGCTCGCCTGAGCGACGGGCTGGCGCGTCTCGGGGCAGATCAGGATTGCGACGAGGTTCGGATCGACGGGCATGGAGTCTCCGCGGTCACTCGTTCTCGGTGACGAGGTGGATGATCGAGGCTGGGCTCGTGACCCAGAAGCCGGGGAAGCCGGGGCGCAGCGGCTCGATCGCATCGCAGCGCACGAAAGGCGTCTTCGCGAGCTGCTCCGCGGCGGCGTCCGCGTCGGGCACGATCAGCTCGAGCCACAGCTCGGCTTGGCTCAGGTTGTCCGGCGCGACGTGCAGGAAGCTCGTCCCCCACTGGAACACGACCGCACGAGCGGCTTCCGAGAGCACGGGGATGCCGAGTGCGCGGTACGCCTCGACGGTCGCCGCGAACTGATGCGCGGGCACCTTCAGCGCGAGGTTCTTGCCGCCGCGAAAGGCGGGCGCGTCGCTCACGGCGTCACCTCAGCATCGCGCTGGAGTAGTCGAGGATTCTGCGCGCGACGATCAGCAGGTTGATCTGCTGCGTGCCCTCGTAGATGTCGTTGATCTTGGCGTCGCGCATCCACTTCTCGACCAGCAGCTTCTTCGAGTAGCCGAGCGGCCCTAACAGCTCGACCGCCTTCTGCGTGATCTTCGTGACGGCGGAGCCGGCCTTCGCCTTCGCCATCGAGGCTTCGAGGTTGTTCGCGAGCCGGCGGTTCATCATCGAGGCGGCGCGCCAGGTGAGGAGGCGCGCGGCCTGCAGCTCCGCCTCCATCTCCGCGAGGTCGCGCTCGATCGCGGTGAGCTCGGTCGGCGGCGCGTCGTAGCGCGGGGTGATGCCGCTCTTCGCGAGCTCTTCCTTCACGAGGTCGAGCGCGGCGCGGCCCACGCCCACCGCCATCGCGGCGACGAGCGGCCGGCTCGCGTCGAAGGTCGCCATCGCGCCCTTGAAGCCCTTGTCGCCGGTCTGCTTCACGTCCGCGTCGTCGCGCTTCACCTTCTCCGCGCCGAGCAAGTTCGCGCGCGGGATGCGGCAGCTCTCGAAGCGCAGCGTGGCGGTGTCGCTCGCACGGATGCCCATCTTGCGCTCGAGCCCGACGACCTCCATGCCCGGCGTGCCGGAAGGCACGACGAACGCCTTGATGCCGCCGCGCCCCGCGCTCTTGTCGACCGTGGCCCACACCACGACGAAGCCCGCGGGCGAAGTCGCCGCGCCGTCGCCACCCGTGCAGAAGATCTTCGTGCCGTTCAGCACGTAGTGGTCGCCGTCGAGCGTCGCGGTGGTCTCGATCGCGGCGCTGTCGGAGCCGGCGCCGGGCTCGGTGATCGCCATCGCGCCCCACGCGGGCTGCGCGCTGCGGTCGGCGAACACCGCGAGGTACTTCTGTTTCTGCTCCGCGGTGCCGGTCGCCGCGACGGCGCTGCCGCCGAGCCCCGCGAACGGCGTGCGCAGATAGAGCCCGGCGTCGCCCCAGCACAGCTCCTCGGCCTGCATGCACACCTGCACGAAGCCGTCGCTCGCGCCTTCGCCGCCGGGCGACGTGAAGCGCCCTGTCTTCCAATACCAGTCGACCCACTCCGTGGGCAGGTCGTGCTCGTGGTCGTCGTACTTGCGCGCGATCGGACGCATGTGGTCTGCGGCCATCGCGTGGAAGTGCGCCTGCGCGCGGGCGGAGCGGTCGGAAGCGTCGAAGGAGATGGGCATGAGGCGTCTCGGTGAGGGGTTAGACGAGCGCGATGCACTCGAAGGCGGCAAGGCCGCGGGCGTTGCGGAGGTGGAGCTCGGGCAGGTACTCGCGGATGTAGCCGTGACCGCCGAACACCTGGACTGCGCCGTCGGCGGCGTCGAGGGCGATGCGCTTCACCTGGTTGATCGCGAGCGTGGCTTCGCGCAGCGCGTCGCCGCCTTGGTCGAGCTTCCACGCGGCTTCCCATACCAGTAGGCGCGCCGCGTCGATCTCGATCGCCATGTTCGCGAGCAGGAACGCGATCGCCTGCTTCTGCGCGATCTTGGTGCCGAAGGCCTCGCGCTCCTTCGCGTAGTCGCGCGCCACCTCGAAGGCCGCGCGCGCGACGCCGACGCCGCACGCGGCGAGCGCGGTGCGGCCGCGCGCAACGAGCGCGCGTGGGTCGAAGCGCGCGAGCTTTGCGCTCGCGGGCACGCGCACCGCGTTCAGCTTCACGTCGGCGAGCGGCAGCGCGCAGACGCCCATCGTCGCGTCGAGCGCAGCGGTGAGGCCCACGTCGGCGCGCGGCACGACGAACGCGCTCGCTGTGCCGCTCTCGCTCGCCGTCACGATCACGTTCGCGCCGCCCGGCAACCACGGCACGAGGCACTTCGCGCCGTCGAGCACGTAGTCGCTGCCGTCGCGGCGCGCAGTGGTCGCGGGCCGAAAGGGATCGCTGCCGATGCGCGGCTCGGCGACGCCGAGCGCGCCCGGCGTGAACGCGTCGCCGAGGAACGCGGGCAACAGCGCGCGCTGCTGCGCGTCGTCGCCGAAGTCGAGGGCGGGCAGCGCGCCGAGCGCGGGCGAGAGCGCCGCGAGCCCGAGCGCGAGGTCGCCCCACGCGAGCTCTTCCGCGATCAGCGCACTTGTTATGGCGCTGCGCGCGCCCCCGCCGCCGAACGCCTCGGGCAGCGCGCTCGCGACGAGGCCGAGCTCGTGCGCGCGCGCGAGCACGTCCGCGGGCAGGATGCGCGCCTCCTCGCACTTGCGCGCGAGCGGGCGCAGCTCCTTCGCGGCGAACTCGCGCACCGTTTCGACGATGAGCGCTTGCTCCTCGGTCGGCGTGAAATCGATCATCGGCTCCTCGGCCTGGCTTCGAACGAGAGGGCGAGTCTACCCGCGTGCGCCGCTGGCGAAGTGCGCTCCAAGTCCGTCGAAAACCACGCATTGGTGCGTTGAACTGCCAAAACGAAGGCGCTAGAAAGCGCGCGCCATTTCGACCGGTACTGCGCGAGCCGTGGCAGTCGAGTGCGCACCACCGAACGTCAGCCATAGAGGGGGCGCGTCGTACATCGCATGGGTTTCCATCGCCCTCCCCGAACGTTGCTCGTCGTCTCTGCACTCTCGTTGGCCGCCGCTGCGGCGCTGTTCTTCGCGCCCGGTCTTGCCGGCACCGCTTCCGCGCAGGCGCCGCTCGTCGCGGACAGCGTGTGCCGCGCGCACGAGCTGAAGGCCATGAAGGCCGCGAACCCGGAGCTCGAGATCGAGATCCCGGAGCAATTCAACAGGGACTACCCGACCCAGAAGGCGTGCGACTCGCACAAGGCGGCTCTGGTGGTCGACGAGGCGACGGGCCCGGTCCAGCCCATCCCCTTCAGCCACAAGCACCACGCCGGCGACTGGCAGATCGACTGCATGTACTGCCACAGCGGAACCGATCGCTCCCGCGCCGCAGGCGTGCCCTCGGTCGAGCTGTGCATGGGCTGCCACCTGCAGTTCCCGGCGGAGTACGACGAGCTCTCGGGCATCCAGACGCTGAAGAAGCACTGGGAAGAGGGCACCACGATCGAGTGGACGCAGATCCACCGCCTGCCCGAGCACGTGAAGTTCCAGCACCAGGCGCACGTGCGGCGCACGGACCTCGGCTTCAACTGCCAGACCTGCCACGGCCCGGTCGAGACCATGGACAAGGTGATGCTGACCAAAGACACGAAGTGGTGGCCCTGGGGCCTGCCGACGCAGAAGCTCGAGATGGGCTGGTGCATCCAGTGCCACCGGGACAACGGCGCGTCGCAAGACTGCCTGACCTGCCACTACTAGAACTGGGTCCGAGCCACGCCAATCCGGCGAGGGATGACTTGCAATGCCTGAGATCGCACGTCGAGATTTTCTGAAGCTGGTGGGCGTGGGCGCGAGTGGCGCAGCCGCTGCCGGCTGCGCGGAGAAGGTCGAGCAGCTGATCCCGTACGTGGTTCAGCCCGAGGAGATCACCCCCGGCAACGCGGTGTACTACGCGTCGTCGTGCACCGAGTGCTCCGTCGGCTGCGGCATCGTGGTGAAGACGCGCGAAGGGCGCCCGATCAAGCTCGAGGGCAACCCCGAGAACCCGATCAACAAGGGCAAGCTGTGCAGCAAGGCGCAGGCGAGCGTCGGCCGCACCTACTCGCCGGATCGGCACAAGGGCCCGATGAAGCGCGACGCGAACGGTGCGCTGCAGCCGATCGCGTGGGCGGATGCGATCGCGGAAGTCGCCGCGGCGGTGAGGGCGAACCCGGCGGGCACGGCGGTGCTCGGTGGCGACCCGGGCGCGACGGCTGGCGACGTGATCGCGCAGATCGTGGCCGCGCTCGGCGCGAAGAGCGCGACGTACATGCCGTTCAGCGGGGAGTCGCTGCGCGAGGCGACGCGCCTCGTGTTCGGCGTCGCGAGCGAGCCGATCTTCGATCTCTCGGGCGCAGACCTGATCGTCGACTTCGGCGCCGAGTCGCTCGAGAGCGGCCCCTCGCCCGTGGAGCATCAGCGCCAATGGGCGGAAGCGCGTGACATCGACGCGCACTCGCACGACGGCGGCGCGCGTCTCGTGTACGTGGGCTCGCGGCTCTCGCTCACCGCGTCGTCCTCGGACCAGTGGCTCGCGGCCCGGCCGGGCAGCGAGGGCATCCTCGCGCTCGCGCTAGCACGCGCGGTCGTTGCGGCGCAGGGCGCCGAGAGCCCGAACGCGGCGCTCGCGAGCGGCGCACTCGCCGGGTTCGACGCGGATTCGGCGGCCGCCGCGACGGACGTGCCCGCGGAGACGATCACGAAGCTCGGCGGCGCGCTCGCGAAGGCGAAGAGCGCGGTCGCGCTGCCGCCCGGCGTCGCCGTCACGAGCCGCAAGGCCGTCGGCGCGAACGCGGCGGTGCTCGTGCTGAACCAAGTGCTCGGCGCGGTCGGGCGCTCGGTCACGGTTCCTGCCGAGGTCGCGAACGCGAAGTCGCGCGCGAAGTACCGCGACGTGATCGCGCTCGTCGAGCAGATGAAGGCCGGCGCGATCAGCGTGCTGATCGTGCACGACAGCAATCCCGTCTACTCGCTGCCGAAGGGCGTGGGCTTCGCCGACGCGCTCGCGAAGGTGCCGCTCGTGGTGTCGCTCGCGACCGCAGCCGACGAGACCAGCGCGAAGGCGCATCTCGTGCTGCCGAATCACGCGCCGCTCGAGTCGTGGGGCGACGTTCGCCCGCATTCGGGTGTGCGCGGCGTGATGCAGCCCGCGTTCAGTCCGCTCTACGACACGAAGGCAGCGGCCGACACGCTGCTCGAGATTGCGCGCGCTGCCGGCGCCGCGGTCCCGACGGGCACGTTCCAGTCGCTCGTGAATGCGGCGTGGGCCGACACCGACTCGCGCGCGGCGCTCCAGCGCGGCGGCGTGTTCGAGGCGGCGACGCCCGCTGCGAACGCGGTGTTCGACGCCAGCAAGGTCGACGCGGCCGCTCCGGAGCTCGCCGGCGGCGGCGACATGACCGTGCTCGCGTTCCCGCACATCGCGCTCGGCGACGGCCGCGGCGCCTCGCTCGGCCTCCTGCAAGAGATCCCCGACGCCGTCACGCACGTGCTGTGGGAGAGCTGGGCGGAGATCAGCCTCGCGGCCGCGGCGCGGCTCGGCGTGGAGAACGGCGACATCCTCAAGGTGGCGACCGCCGCGGGTGAGATCGAAGTCGCGGCCTTCGTGCGCGGCGGCATTCGCGACGACGTGATCGCGATCCCGACCGGTCAGGGCCACACGGTTGGCCTGTTCGCCTCGAAGGAGAACGACGGGCTGCCCGGCACGCCGCGCGGCGTGAACGTGGCGGATCTGCTCGCCGGCACCACCGACGAAGCGGGCGGTCAGGCTTGGCTCACGGAGAAGGCGTCGGTCTCGAACACGGGCCGCCATCGCCGGCTGCCGATGCTGCAGTTCTCCGACAACAAGCGCGGCCGGCAGCTCGGCGAGGTGATGACGCTCGCGGCGCTGAACGGTCACGACGAACATCACGGCGACGACCACCACGGCTCACACGAGATCATCAAGGAGTACGACCCGGCAGACGACGCCGCCGACGCCGAGTACGCCGCGACCTTCCAGGCGCGCGGCGAGAAGAGCGTCAAGGAATCGCCCTACCGCTGGGGCATGACGGTCGATCTCGACAAGTGCACGGGCTGCAGCGCCTGCATCACGGCTTGTTACGTCGAGAACAACATCCCCGTCGTCGGCGAAGCCGAGATCCGCATGGTGCGCCCGATGACCTGGCTGCGCATCGACCGCTGGATCGGCGACGGCTTCACCGATTTCGGCAACGAGATGGGCCGCATCCAGATCGCGCCGAGCACGGAGAAGCTCGGCGAGGTCGACGTGCGCAACGCGCCCATCATGTGCCAGCAGTGCGGCGCGGCGCCGTGCGAACCGGTCTGCCCCGTGATCGCGACCTACCACAACGAGGAAGGTCTCAACGGGATGATTTATAACCGCTGCATCGGCACGCGGTACTGCGCCAACAACTGCCCGTACAAGGTCCGCCGCTTCAACTACTACGACAACCAGATCACGAAGTGGCCCACGCCGATGGAGCTCGGGCTGAATCCCGACGTGACCGTGCGCGGCCAGGGCGTGATGGAGAAGTGCACGTTCTGCGTGCAGCGCATCCAGGGCGCACGGCAGGAAGCGAAGAACGCGCGCGGTGTCGACGCGCAGATCGCCGACGGCGCGGTGCAGACCGCGTGTCAGCAGACCTGTCCGTCGAACGCGATCGCGTTCGGCAACCTGCGCGACGACGCGAGCGCGGTCTCGCAGAAGGCCGACTCGAAGCGCGGCTACCACGCACTCCACGTTCTCAACACTCGGCCCGCCGTGACGTACCTGTCGAAGGTCGTCCGCGGGCCCGCGGTCTGAGGGGCCCTCGATGACGCCGCCGCCTATCTCAGTTGCTGAAGCGATGACCCCGGTCGCGAAGCCCGGCGACTCGAAGATCAACCGCGATCTGCTGGGCGTGATGGAAGGCGTCTCGGTCGGCTGGCTGGTGCTGCTGCACCTCGCCGTCGGCACCGTGATCGCCGCAGGCGCCGTCTGGGTCTATCAGGTCTACGCGGGCCTCGGCATCGCCGGCTACACGCACCCGGTCTTCTGGGGCGTCTACATCGTCACGTTCGTGTTCTGGGTCGGCATCGCGCACGCCGGCACGCTGATCAGCGCGATCCTCTACTTGTTCCGCGCGAAGTGGCGCAACGCGATCAACCGCGGCGCCGAAGCGATGACGGTGTTCGCGGTGCTCACGGCCGCGCAGTTCCTCGGCATCCACGTCGGCCGCATGTGGAAGTCGTACTTCATCCTCCCGTACCCCAATCAGCGCGGCCTGTGGGTGAACTTCCGCTCGCCGCTCGAGTGGGACACGTTCGCGATCTCGACCTACGCCACGATCTCGATCGTCTTCTTCTTCATCGGCCTGATCCCCGACCTCGCGATCGCGCGCGACCGCGCGACGGGCCTGCGCAAGCTGATCTACACCGCGCTCGCGCTCGGCTGGCAGGGCACCTCGCGCCAGTGGAAGGCGCACTCGCGCTCGGTGCTGCACCTCTCCGGCCTCGCGACGCCGCTCGTGCTCTCGGTGCACAGCGTCGTGTCCTGGGACTTCGCGATGTCGATCGTGCCCGGCTGGCACGCGACGATCTTTGCCCCGTACTTCGTCGCGGGCGCGATCTTCTCCGGCTTCGCGATGGTGCTGACGGTGATGATCCCGTTCCGCCGCATCTACGGCCTCGAGGAATACATCACCGACTACCACTTCGAGAACATGACGCGCTTCTTGTTATTGACGTCGTGGATCGTCGGGTACGCCTACGGAATCGAGTACTTCATCGCCTGGTACAGCGGCGTCGAAGCCGAGCAGACCTCGTTCTGGCTGCGCCTCACGGGCCCGTACTGGTTCTCGACCTGGACGATGATCGTCTGCAACGTCGTCTTCCCACAGGTCTTCTGGTTCAAACAAGCGCGCACGCACCTGCCGACGATCTTCATCGTGTCGACGTTCATCAATATCGGCATGTGGTTCGAGCGCTACGTCATCATCATCACGTCGCTCTCGCGCGAGTACGACCCGGCGGTCTGGAACATCTACACGCCGAGCTGGCCCGAGCTGGTCATCTTCGCGGGCTCGTTCGGGTTCTTCGCGCAGTTCATCCTGCTCTTCATCAAGGGCGCGCCCTTCATCGCCATCGCCGAGGTGAAGGAGCTGGCGATTCACGAGCGGGCGCACGCGAAGCAGGGGGCGCACTGAGATGGCGGAGCTAGTCGGCATTTACGACGCGCCGGGCGACGTGGCCGCGGCGGCCAAGCGCCTCAAGGCGCGCGGCTTCACGGACCTCGAGATCTACTCGCCGGCCGCATTTCCCGAGCTCGACGACGCGATCGACGAGAAGCCGAGCAAGGTGCGCATCTTCACGCTGGTCGGCGGCTTGATCGGCGTCGTCTCCGGCTACGCGCTCGCGATCTGGACCTCGTACGACTGGCCCGTGATGATCGGCGGCAAGCCCTTCGCTGCGATTCCGACGTACACGATCATCGGTTTCGAGCTCACGATTCTGTTCGGCGGCCTCGCGACACTGATCGGCTTGCTCGTCGTCGGCGGCCTCCCGTACGGCACCTTCGGCAAGCACGACGCCGCCTACAGCCCGCGCTTCTCCGCGGAAGAGCTCGGCCTCGCGGTCTGCTGCAAGGACCGCGACGTGCCGGAAGTCGACGCGCTGCTTCGCGCTCATCACGCGAAGGAGGTGAACCTTGTTCCGGCAGAGTAATCGCCACCTCCGCGCGCACGGCACGTTCGCCGCGCTGCTCGTCGCGACGGTGCTCGGCAACACCGCGTGCTGGGAGCAGTGGAGCGAGGACTGGTTCCCGCAGATGAAGTGGCAGAAGGCGGTGCAGGCGTTCGAGCGCGTGCCGCACGCGACGCCCGGCAAGCCCGCGACGAATCCGTTCATGCCGCCGGTGGGCGCCGTGCAGCAGGGCGCCGAGCCGCCGCCGATCCCGCGGCTCAAGCCCGAAGCGATGACCGAGGAGACGATGGCCGCGTACGACGCCGCCGTCGCCGCGTTCGTGAACCCGACGCTCGTGCCCGTCGACCAGGCCGACCCCGCGAAGGGCATGAAGGCCACGTTCCAGTCGCTCGCCCGCGGCAAGGAGCTCTACGCGATCTACTGCACCACCTGTCACGGCGTCGCGGGCATGGGCGACGGCCCGGTCAGCATGATGCGCATGGACGGCACCATGGGCGGCCCCTTCGCCGGTGTGTTCCCGCTCGTGACGGCGATGGGCCGCAGCGACGGATACATCTACAACCTGATCCGCAACGGCGGCGACCGGATGCCGAAATACAACCGCATCCCGTCCGATGACCGCTGGCACCTCGTGAACTACGTGCGGCACTTGCAGAATGGAGGGCAGCCGTGAGCGCGGCGTCCGCTTACGTCGACGAGATTCGTCCCAGCGCGCTCTCGAAGCTCGCGATCCCGGCGCTCGTGCTCGCCGTCGCTGGCCTCGCGATCGGCTTCACGCAAGGCGACGCCGCCACGTTCTGGCGCTCGTTCCACGTGAACTACCTCTACTTCGGCCTGATCGCGCAGGGCGCCGTCGTGCTCTCCTGCATCTTCACGATCGTCGGCGCGAAGTGGCCCGGCCCGATTCGCCGCCTCGCCGAGAGCCTCGGTCTGTGGACCGTCGTGACGCCGTTCCTGTTCCTCGCGGACTGGTTCGTCGGCCGCACGCACATCTACCCGTGGCTGCCTGTCTTCGAGATGAAGCCGGTGTGGCTGAACGAGCCGCGGCTGCTGTGGTGGAACCTCGGCTTCATGGTCGTGCTCGCGATCCTGTCGCAGGTCTTTCTCGCGTCGTCGCGCGTGACTGCGACTCCGGACGCCAGCGACGAGCAGAAGGCGGTGGCGCGCAATCGCATGAAGAACCTCGCGCCGCTGATCTGCCTCGCCTACGCGTTCGGCTGGTCGATCATCACCTTCGATCAGATCATGTCGCTCACGCCGACCTGGTTCTCGAACCTGTTCGGCGCGTTCGTCGCCTGGGGCGGCCTGCTGTCCGCGGTGACGATGACGACGATCCTCGCGGTCCTGCACCGCAACTACCCGGGCCTCGAGGGTCAGATCACGAAGGACCGCCTGCACGATCTCGGCAAGCTGATCTTCGCGTTCTCGATTTTCTGGATGTACCTGTTCTTCTCGCAGTACCTGGTGATCTGGTACGGCAACCTGCCCGAAGAGACGCAGTTCTTCGAGACGCGCCTCGGCAGCGAGTTCCTGATGGACACGTGGTACTGGGCCGGCTGGTGGGAGCGCATCAACGAGCCGTGGGTGAAGGTGTCGCTGGCAGCGTGGATCGGGATCTGGGTGATCCCGTTCTGGTGCCTGCTCGGTCAGGTTCCGAAGAAGACCTGGTGGTTCGTCAGCACGATCGCGGGCGTGTCGCTCGTCGGGTTCTGGATCGAGCGCAACGTGCTGATCTGGCCCTCGCTCGAGCCCAAGAACGACGCCTCTTTCCTCGGCGTGCCGCAGATCGCGGTCGCGCTCGGCTTCCTCGGCGCGTTCTGCTTCGTGCAGATGCTCTATCGCAGCCGCTTCATGGCCGTGCCGGCGAAGCACCACTGAGCGCAGCGCGAAACTGCCTGGGCGTGCCGCGACTCATACACTGAGCGCGCATGACCCAGGACGACCCGAGCCAGAGCGAAGTCGAGGGGCCTTCACCGGATCCCGTCTCGCCGCCGAGCGACGACCCGGAAGCTCGGCCCACGCCTGAACGCTTTCCGTACGGCGCCGGTGAGATCTTGCTGGGACCGGCGGGATTCGTGGCGCCGCGCGGACGCTTCCGCGGCGAGCAGTTCGTCGCGTATCGCGATGTGACCCACGTTGCGATGGAGCCGCGCGCGGTCGCGATCGGCACGACGCGCGCGTTCCTGCTGCTCGGGCGCGCGGAGCTGGGCGGAGATGCGGCGGCGCACGCGTTCACGCGTGCGCTGCTCGCGCGCGTGCTCGCGCTGCCCGACGCCGCGCGACGCCGGGAGGCGATGGCGCGGCTCGATCGCAAGCTCACGGGCGGTGCGCCGCGCGTCGCGATCGCGTTGATCGCGCTGGCCGCGATTTGTTACGGGCTTCAGGTCGCGTCGCCCGCATTCTTCGAGCTCGCGATCTACCGCGCGCGGCTCGTCGAGCTCGGCGAGCAGTGGCGCAGCCTCACGACGCAGTTCCTGCACGGCAACCTCGCGCACCTCGTCGTGAATTCGCTCGCGATCCTCGTCGCCGGCCGCTTCGTCGAGCGCGCGACTGGCCGCGCCGCGACGCTGCTCGCGGTCGGCGGCGCGGCGCTCGGGACGACGATCGCGAGCTCGCTCGCGCACTACGACGAGGTGATCGGCGCCTCGGGCATCGCCGCGGGGCTGTTCGGCGCGCTCACCGCGCTCGAGTTCTTCGCGCCGCAGGAGCTGCCCGCGCAGGCGCGCGTGCCGCGCGAGCTGCTCGTCGCCGTGTTGCTCGCGCAGGTCGCGCTCGATCGCTTCCTGCCGCAGATGTTCCCCGCCTTCGTGCCGCCGATCGCCGGCGCCGCGCACATCGGCGGCTTCGTCGGAGGCGCGCTGGCTGCGCTGCTCGCACGCGCCGCGGCGCAGGGCTTCGTGCGCCTCGGCGCCCTCGCGACGGCCGCGGCCACTGCGGCGGCCTTTGGCGCGCTCGGCGTTCAGCTCGCGAACCCGAGCGCCGCCCTCGAACGCCAGGCGCGCGCGCTGCTTGCAGCGCCCGTCGTGAATCCGGGCGAGCTCAACAACCTCGCGTGGGCGATCGCGACGTCGAAGCGTCCGAGCGAGGCGGCGCTCGCAACGGCTACTGAGCTTGCCGAGGCGGCCGTCGCGCTCACCGGCGGCGCGCAGCCGACGATTCTCGACACGCTCGCGGAGGTCTACTTCGCGCAGGGCCGAAAGGAAGACGCGCTCGAAGTGATCGACCAAGCGATCGAGCTCGCGCCGGGCGAGAGTTATTACGCGGAGCAGCGCCGGCGCTTCGCGGGCGAGCGCGCTGCGAACGACCGGCCCGACGCCCCGCCCGAGCAGCCGAGTGAGCCGCGGGGGCCGCGCGACGAGCGCAGCGACGAGCCCGACGAGCGCGAGCTGCCGGACGACTTCGAGTTCCCGCCCTGGGACGAGATCACGGTGTGATCGTTTCTCCGTCTTCCGCGATGCGCACGGGTCCGCGGAAGCTCGCCTCGACGATGTCTTCGTACTGGTAGTGGAACGCGGGCGGCGGGCGCAGCCGCGCGAGCAGCACGCTGCGCACGCTCGCGCGCGTTGCGAGCGCACCGACGTCCTCGAGAGCGACGTGCCGCTCCGCCTCCTTGCGCAGCAGCGCGATGTCCAGGCCCACTTCCGCAGCCATGTCGAGCGACGCGCGGTAGACGCCCTCGATCGCGAGCACGTCCGCCTTCTCCGCGGCGCGCACGACGGCGTCGGGATCCCAGGTCGCGCCCGCGAACGCGTACGCGCGCCCGCCGCCTTCGACGCGATACGCGAATGCTGGCAGCGGGCCGCCCGCGAGCGCGAACGCGCGCACGCGCAGCGCGCCGACCTCGATCGCGGCGCCGTCCTCGATCTCGCGCGCCTCGATGCGCCCGCCCTCGGGCGCGAGCGCGAAGCCCGCGGCCTGCGCCGCCGCGCCGCGCGCGTGCGCGGTGGTCAGGGCCGCGACCAACTCCGCCGTGCCCTCGGGCCCGTACACAACGAGCGGCGCCTCCGCGCCTTCGAGCCAAGCCTGCAGCCAGAGGTCGTCGAGGCCCGCGGTGTTCTCGGGCAGGAGGCTCGACAAGAACACCGCGCGCGGCTGGCTCACCGGCACCGCCGCGAGGCGCAGCCCATCCGCGACCGCGCGCCCTGCGTCGAACAGCGCGAGGTCTTTTCCGAGCGCCGCGACGAGCGCCGGCCCGCGCCGCACGGGATTCTCGAACGTGCCGCCACTGCCCGCGACGATCACCGAGAGCTGTTCGGGAGCGATCGCCTCGATCGGCGCGACGGCCGCGGCGACGCGCTCGAAGTGCTTCGACACGAACGCCATCGCCCAAATGACGGCGACGAGCACGATCATCGCGAGCAGCACGCCGAGCCGCGTATCGAGCCCACGCTCGCTCACGCGAACACCACGGTCTTGTTGTCGTACACCGCGATGCGGTCTTCGAGGTGGCAGCGCACGGCGTGGGCGAGCACGGTGCGCTCGAGGTCGCGCCCCTTGCGCACGAGATCGTCGATCGAATCGCGGTGCGAAACCGGCGCGACGCCCTGATGGATGATCGGTCCCTCGTCGAGATCGGTGGTCGCGTAGTGCGCGGTCGCGCCGATCAGCTTCACGCCGCGCTCGAAGGCCTGGTGATACGGCCGCCCGCCCATGAACGCGGGCAGGAACGAGTGGTGGATGTTGATGACGCGCGGCGCCGCGGCGAGCAGCTCGCCCGAGAGCACCTGCATGTATCGCGCGAGCACCACGAGATCGACGCGCGCCTCGCGCAGCAGCGCGAGCTCGCGCTCTTCCTGCGCGCGCTTGGTGTCCTTCGTGATCGCGAAGACCTCGAAGCGAATGCCGAACTGCTCGGCGATCGATCGCAGATCCTCGTGGTTCGAGACGATCAGCGGGATGTCGCACACGAGCTCGCCGGCGCGGTGGCGCAACAACAAGTCCCACAGGCAGTGGTCGTACTTCGAGACGAAGATCGCGACGCGCTTGCGCACGCCCTCCCACGCGATCTGCCACTTCATGCCGAAGCGATCCGCCACTTCGCCGAGCGCGCGCTCGAGCGTGCCGCGGTCGGTCATCAGCTCGGCGGCGTCGAAGCGGATGCGCTGGAAGAATTTCGCGGCGACGGGGTCGGTGTGCTGGTCGGAGTCGAGGATGTTCGCGCCGTGGCCGTGCAGCACCTGCGCGAGGGCAGCGACGATGCCGCGGCGGTCGGGGCAGGTGACGAGGATGGTGGCGGTCGTCGACGACGCGGCGGCGGACATGGGCGGGGCACGATAGGCGCGGGGATCGCGGGGTTCGAGGAGCGCGCGCATCGAAGACTCGCGCTCTTGCTGGGTGCTGGTGTCGCTCGTTCGTGGCGGCGCAGACGGCGCGGGCCTCCGCGGGGGCTCGGCTGCGCTCGGCCGCGCGGGCGCGTCGGGCGTAGCCGTGCGCGGATCGTGCTGTTTGGCGCGATGCAGCTGAGCGTGCGCGCGCCTCGCGCCTGGGCACTCGCTCCGCGACCCCCGCTGCGGCCCGCACCGTCTGCTCGCGGTGGTGCGGGGTCGCCCGTCGCCTGGCTGGGAGGAGCGGGCGAAGTCAGAGCGCCATCGAGGCGCTCTGACTTCGCTTTAGGAGATGAGGGGGAGCGCGCATCGAAGACTCGCGCTTTTGCTGAGTGCGGGCGTCGCTCGTTCGTGGCGGCGCAGACGGCGCGGGCCTCCGAGGTGGCTCGGCTGCGCTCGGCCGCGCGGGCGCGTCGGGTGTAGCCGTGCGCGGATCGTGCTGTTTGGCGCGATGCCGCTGAGCGTGCGCGCGCCTCGCGCCTGGGCACTCGCTCCGCGACCCCCGCTGCGGCCCGCACCGTCTGCTCGCGGTGGTGCGAGATCGCCCGTCGCCTGGCTGGGAGGAGGGGGCGAAGTCAGAGCGCCATCGAGGCGCTCTGACTTCGCTTTCGGAGACTGCGCGACGCGGGTTGGGGCGGTTTCGGCGCGCCGGGCGTGAACAATTCTGTAGACCGGCTCGCCGGGCTCCGATAGGTTCGAGTGCACAGGGGGACTCACTCAGCCCCCGAGTCGCGCGGCGGCGAGTGCCGGCGCGGGGCGCCCCGAGGACGTCTGGTACGGCGCCTAACGGTCGCGGGTGAACGGGCTAACTGGGCCTCGTTCGAAACTCTCTACGCCGAGAAGGAGGTGATCAATTGGACCAACGTTGCACTACGGCGAGTGAGGTGGTGGCGTCCTAACGCCATTCTTCGCCGAAGAGATTCTCTTCTTCTCGGTGACTGTCGGGACGCCGTCCCAGGCCACCGCCCCGGAAGCGCGGACGCCGTAGCCGCACCAGGGAACGCGCCTCAGAGCGCGAACCTGCTTCCGGGGTTTCTTTTGCCCGCGCGCCGACGGCGCGCAGAGGCGCGACCGATGCGGCTCGTGCGCGCGGCGTGAACCGCGTCGCGGCGGCGGAGCACACCGGGCCGCCCTCGCGCGCTCGTGCAGAGTCGCGCTGCGATCAGGCATGCTCGCGGACCGTCCTACGAACGCGAGGAACCGCGATGCGCGCTTGGCAATTCACTGCGACCCACGCTCCCTTGATGCGCGCCGAGCTGCCGGAGCCGCTCGCCGGCCCGGGGCAAGTCGTGGTCGACGTGCGCGCGGCTGGGCTCTGTCACTCCGATGTCGGACTGATGGAGGACGAGGGCTGGCTCACGATGCTGGCCAAGCGCCCGATCACGATCGGGCATGAAGTCGCGGGCGTGGTCTCCTCGCTGGGTGCTGGCGTCTCCGGCTGGCGACTCGGCGATCGCGTCGGGATCTGTCCCACCACGCCCGCTGGCGCACCGGGCTACGCGTACGACGGCGGCTACGCCGATCGCATCTTGGTCGACGCGCAAACCCTCGTGCGCATTCCGGACGGCGTTTCCTTCGGCCTCGGCGCGATGGCCACGGATGCCGGCATGACTTCGCATCACGCGATCATGGCGACGGGTGGCCTTCGGCCGGGCATGAAGCTCGGGATCATCGGCCTCGGCGGCCTCGGCCAGATCGGCGCCCGCGTCGGCGTGCTGGCGGGTGCGGAGGTGTACGTCGCCGAGATCGACGAACGCGTGTGGCCGCTCGCGGAGCCGCTCGGCGTGAAGCGCATCGCGCGGTCGATCCGCGAGTTCCAGCGCGATCGCCTCGACCTGATCGTCGACCTAGCGGGCTTCGGCACCACGACTGCGGAGGCGATCGAGACCGTGCGCCACGGCGGGCGCGTGGTGCAAGTCGGCATGGGCCGCCTCGAAGCGACGATCAGCACGAAGGCGCTGATCCTCAGCCGCGTCACGCTCTGCGGATCCGCCGGCGGCACGAAGGAAGATGTCGAGGGGATCTACCGCTACTTCGCGACGGGGAAGCTGGACCCCGCGCTCACCGACATCGGCTTCGACGACATCCCTGGCGGGCTCGCGCGGCTCGCGCGCGGTGAGGTGAAGGGAAGGCTCGTCGCGCAGATCTCGCGCTGACCGCGTGGCCGAGGGAAGCGCACCGCGGCCTCTTCTCCGCCGAGGGTTGATCGCGGGGTTCCTGCTCGCGACTGCGGTCGCGCTGGCGAACGCGCTGCCCCTGGAGATCGTGCAGCAGCACCTCGCGGCGGGGGAAGCGCCGCTCTGTGGCGCCGGTGTCTCGCTCGGTGCGCTGCGCGTAACGCCCGAGTTCGCGTGGCGCGCTGACCAGAAGGAGCGGCCGCGCCGCGAGGAGATCGCGCTGCGCGCACTCCGGGCGGAGCTCGCCGAGCTGCCATGCGCGCGCGGCTTTGCGTTCGCGGGCGAGGCGGATGCCGCGAGCGCGCCCGACACCGAGCTGAGCATCCGCCTGCACGAGCTCGGGCCGAGCTTCGTGGTGACGCTGCTGCCGCCGCAGTGGCTCGGCTGGAGCGAGGTGGACGCCACCCTGCGCGCGACGCGCGTTACCGACGGCGCGGTGCTGCTCGACGCGCACGTGACGCGCCGCCGTGGCGGGCCCTTCGCCTTGCGCGGCGAGGCGCCGCTCGAGAGCGAGCTGCGCGCTGCGCTCGCGCCGCTCTTGCGAGGCGCGCCTGTGAGATGATGCGCGGCTCACACTCGCGCACGAGGTCGAGATGAAGTTGCTACCCGCGTTCACGCTCTCGCTCGCGGCCTTGCCGGCGGTCTCCGCGGCCGCGTCGCCCGAACAGAATCTCGCCGCGGCGCTTCGGCTGGAGACGATCTCGCACGAGAACGCGGCGGAATTTCGCGCGGCGCCGTTTCTCGCGTTCCACCGTCTCCTCGAAGCGACCTATCCACGCGCGCACGCGGCGCTCACGCGCGAGATCGTCTCGGACTACAGCCTGCTCTACACGTGGCGCGGCAGCGACCCGAAGCTCGCGCCACTGCTGCTCACTGCGCACATCGACGTCGTGCCCGTCACGCCCGAGGCGCTCCCGGATTGGGATCACCCGCCGTTCGCCGGGAAGATCGCGGGGGGTTTCGTGTGGGGGCGCGGGGCGCTCGATTGCAAGGGCAGCCTGATCGCGACGTTCGAAGCGATCGAGCAGCTCGCGGCGAGCGGCTTCGCGCCGACGCGCACGGTCTACGTCGCGCTCGGGCACGACGAAGAGATCGGAGGCGACCGCGGCGCGGCGGCCATCACCGAGTTGTTACGGAAGCGCGGCGTGCGGCTGTGGCTGAGCCTCGACGAAGGGCTCGCGATCGTGAGCGGCGCGGGCGGCATCAGCGGCTCGGCGGCGCTGATCGGCGTCGCGGAGAAGGGCTTCCTCACGCTCGAGCTCACGGTGCGCGAGCCGGGCGGGCACTCGAGCACGCCGCCGAAGCAGAGCGCGATCGGCCGGCTCGCGCGCGCGGTGCAGCGGCTGGAGGAGAACCCGCTGCCTGCGCGCGTCGAGGGCGTGGCCGCGCAGACCTTCGATGCGCTCGCGCCGCAGCTGCCGATCGAGCGCCGCATCGTGCTGCAGAACCGCGGCCTGTTCGGCCCCGTGCTCGAGTGGTTCCTCGCGAGCGATCCCGCGACGAACGCGATGATTCGCACGACGACCGCGGTGACGATGGTGCGCGGCGGCGTGAAGGAGAACGTGCTGCCGCAGTCCGCGACTGCGACTGTGAACTTTCGCCTGCTTCCCGGCGACACGACGGACGGCGTGATCGCGCAAGTGCGCCGCATTCTCGACGACGACACGATCGAGATCGCGAAGCGCACCGCCGACGAGCCGTCCGCGGTGGCGCCCACCGATGGCGCGCAGTTCGCGGCGCTGAAGGCCGCGATCGAAGAGGTCGACCCTGGGCTGCCGGTCGCCCCCGGCCTGGTGTTGGGAGGCACCGACACGAAGTGGTACGGCCAGATCTCCGATGCGGCGTATCGCTTCGTTCCGTTCCACCTCGACCCCTCGGACATCAAGCGCCCGCACGGCACCGACGAGCGCATCAGCGTGGAGAACCTCGGATTCGGCGTGCGCTTCTACGGCGCGCTGATCCGCAATACCGCGGGAGCGGGCGCGAAGTAGCGAGGCCTAATTGCTGAGGCCGTTCCAGATCTCGATCGAGGTCGGGCCGGGCGGCGCATCGCGCACCAGCTCGGGCGGAAGCAGCTCGGCCGCGCCCGCGAAGGCGGACTGCGCCTCGGCGCCGCGGCGCGCGGCGAGCAGCACGCTCGCGCCCTGCAGGAGGTCGCCCGCACGCACTCCTCGGCGATCGCTGAGGGCGACCCGCGCGGTGAACGCGAGCCACTCCGAGGCGACGAAGCGCGGAGCGCCGTGAGACCGCGCCGACGCGAACTCGAGCACGGGCGCGCGCGCGCGCTCGAGTGCTCCCTCACCCAGCAGGGCGGGGTCCACGCGGCCGATGTCGAACAGCGCGGGCCCGCGCTCCTGCGCGATCCAGCGATCCTCGACGCCCGCGAGCGCGCGCCAGCGAGGTGCGGGCAGCGGCTCGCCACTCGCGCCGCCGCACAGCGCTGCGATCGGGAAGGAGGCCAGGAAGTCTCCGCGCAGAAGGCGCGTCTCGGGGAATGCAGAAGTGAACGAGCGCGCCACGAGCGAGAACTCGTGGCGCGTCAGCTGATAGAGCGGCAGCCACTGACAAAACATGCCGCCTTCCGCGAGCCGCGCGCGCGCGTTCGCGAAGTGCTCGGCCGAGAACAGCGCGCCGCTGCCCGCCTGCCACGGCACGAACAGGTCGCCCACGATCACGTCGAAGCGCTCGCGCGTGGCGACGAGGAAGCGCGTCGCGTCGTCTGCCACGACTCGCGTGCTTGCATGCGCGTAGACGCCGGCGTTCTCCGCGTGGAACCAGTCTCGCGCCGCGCGCGCGACGCCCGGCACGATCTCGACGAGCGTGATCGACTCCACGCCATGCGCGAGCGCCGCGCTCGCCGTGCTGCCGGTCGCGCTGCCGAGGAAGAGCGCGCGCCTCGGCGCGGGGTGCAGCAGTAGCGGGAGATGCCCCTGGCGCTCCTGGCGCACGCGATCGCGCGCGCCGCCGAGGAAGTAGTGGTTGTCGAGCTGAAGCTTGCGGCCGTCCGCGCCTTCGAGCACCGCGACCAGGCCCGCAGCGCTCTCCTCGACGTGCACGACGCGCTCGCCCTTGGGCACGCGCAGCGCCGGCTGTGCGCGCGGACTCGCGACGACGACCATCAGCCCGACGAGAACTGCCGCGTAGACGGCGAAGCGCGCTCCGAGCGAGCTCGCGAGGGGACGCCACGACCCCAACAAGTAGACGCCGCCCACCGCCGCGAGCGCGCCCCAGAGGCCGAGTGCAGGCACGAGCAGCGCAGGCGCGAGCACGGCGCCCGCGAGCCCCCCAGCCGCGTTCCACGCGAGCAGCCGCGCGCTCGCCGCGCCGAGGCTGCGCGGATCGCGCGCGCTGTGCTCGCTCGCCACGGCGAGCACGCTCGGGAACACGCACGCGGCGGGCAGCAGCACCGGGGCGAGCGTCGCGAACGAGACTCCCGCGAAGGCCCACAAGTAGGCGGGCCACGGCGCGGCCACTTCGAGGATGCGCAGGCCGCCCGTCGCGGCGAAGAAGTAAGCGGGGAACACGACGAGCGCGCCGGCACTGAGCGACAGCGAAACGCCGAGCGCGACGCGCGGGCGCGCGCGCTGCGACAGCGTCGCGACGAACAGCGACCCGAGCGCGATGCACACGAGCGTCACGACGAGCACCGCGCCGAACGCGTACGACGACTGGTTCGAGACGCGGCCCAGCGCCTGCGCGAACAGGCTCTGCGCAGCGAAGCTCCCGAACCCGGAGATCGCTGCGCACGCGAGCAGCCAGCGGGGAAGCGCGCTCGTGGGTGCGGCATCGACGTCGCGCTCGAGCGCGAACCAGTGCGGCGGCGGGATGCGTCCCATCCAGCGCGATGCGGCCAGCCCGAAGAGCCCGCATCCGAGCGTGAGGCCAGCGCCGAGCAGGAGGCTCGCGTGCAGCCCCGCTCGCTCGACGAGCACGAAGCTCGCGAGCGCGGCGCCCGCGGCGCTCCCGAGCGCGTTCAGCGCATAGAGCCACACGCCAGCGCCGCCGAGCGTGCGCGCGCCGCCGAGGCAGGCGGCGTAGAGCACCGGCGCGAGCGCGCCGAGCGCGAGTGCGGCGGGCAGCGTCGCGAGCAGGGCGCCGGCCCCGCGCGCGGCGGCGAGCCCGAGCGGCGCCGCGAGCAGTGCGTCGTAGTGCGCGTCGAGCGCGGCGCCGAAGATCCGTAACAACTGCGGCGCCGCGATCGCGCAGAGCGCGCCGGCCGCGGCGAGTGCGCCGAACGCGCGCAGCGAGTTCTCTGCGCGCGCGACGATGCGCCCGCCGAGCCACGCGCCGCCGGCTTGCCCGAGCACGAGTGCCGCGAGCGTCGCCGAGACCGCCGCAGCCGCTCCGCCGAGCGCGAGCCGAAGCTCGCGCAGCCAGAGCGTCTGCACGATCAGCGCGCCGATTCCGACCAGCGTGAACAAGAGCGCCGCGAGCGGCAGCGGGACGCGTCCAGCACCGCTCGGCGCGAGGCTCACGCGCGCTCGCTCCGCGCCGCGAGCTCGGCTTCGACGCCCGAGATGTCCGCCGGCACGTCCACCGGAACGCTGCGCCAGCCCTCGATCACCGCGCAGCGGATCGCGTAGCCGTGCTCGAGCGCGCGCAGCTGCTCGAGCTTCTCCGCGCGCTCCGCGGGCGTTTGCGGGAGCGCCACGAACTTCAGCAAGAACTCGCGGCGATACGCGTAGAGGCCGACGTGCTGCCAGAGCGGCGCCGCGCTGGCCGGATCTCGGGACGCGGGGATCGCGGCGCGCGAGAAGTAGAGCGCGTTGCCCGCGCGATCGAGCACGGCTTTCACGCGATTCGGGTCGCGCGCAGCTTCCGGCTCGGCGCGGTGCACCGCGGTCGCCATCGCGCACGCGGGCGCTGCGGCGAGCGCTTCGACCACGGCATCGATCACGAAGCCCGCGATCAGGGGCTCGTCTCCCTGCACGTTCACCACGACGTCCGCGTCGAGCTGCGCCGCCACTTCCGCGACGCGGTCCGTGCCCGTCGCGTGCGCAGGCGAAGTCATTAGGGCGCGCGCGCCGAACGAGGCGCAGGCGTCGGCGATGCGCGCGTCGTCGGTCGCAACGACGACGTCTGCGAGGCGCTTTGCGGTGCGTGCGCCGGCGACGACCCACTCGAGCATGGGCCTGCCCGCGATGCGCGCGAGCGGTTTCCCAGGGAAACGCGACGCAGAGAAGCGGGCAGGAATGATCCCGATGGCGCGCACGCGCCGAGCGTAGCCGCGTTCGAGGGCCGGACGCGCCCCCGACCGCGGCTCGAGCGGAGTCGAAGCGGAGTGCGCGGCGACGCGGCGATCGGCTCGGTAGCGTGCTCGACGATGACGGCAGCCTCGCAGCGCAAAGTGATCGCGGTCGCGTCCAACAAGGGCGGCGTCGGGAAGACGACGGTCGCGACGAATCTCGCGATCGCACTGCGCGCGCTGCACGAGGATCTGCCGATCCTGCTGGTGACGCTCGACGATCAGACGATCGTGGAGCGCATGTTCCGCGTCGGCGAGGCGAAGCCGGGCGCTCGCACGCTGCGCGACGCGTTCGCGCAGCGCAGCTTCGCGGGCGTCGCCGAGCTCGGGCAGTTCGGCGTGCACTTCGTTCCCGCGGCGAGCGATCTCGAAGCGCTGAAGGCGCGCGCCGCGGAGCCGCTCACGCTGCGGCGCATGCTCGAAGCGAGTGGCTGGAGCGGCCTCGTCGTCCTCGACACGAAGTCCGACCTCGAAGCGCTGACGCGCAGCGCGCTCGCGGCGTGCGACCTCGCGATCTTCCCCGTCGCCGATCGCGCCTCGCTCGAGGAAGCGGAGAAGGCGTTCGAGCTGTTAGGGAGCGCGGGTGGCAATGCCGCGCGCGGACGCGTGCTGTTCACGCTGGTCGACCGCCGCACCAAGCTCGACGCCGAGGGCCGCGACCTCTACGAGCGCCTCGCCGAGCAGGCCGAAGCGCGCGGCTGGCCACGCTTCGCCGCGTACCTCTCGCGCAGCCCGCGCGTCGAGGCGATCAACTCCGCCGCCGCGCGGCCGCGCTCGATCCTGCACGAAGCGAAGGGCACCCTCGCGCACAAGCAGCTTCGCGAGGTCGCGGAGGAGGTGAGCAAGCTGCTCGCCCTCGGCGAAGGCGCCGCGCCGCGTGAGAGCGCGAACACGGCCCCGCCACAGTCGCCGCGTCGCGACGAGCCTGCGCCGCGCGACTTCGCCGCGGGCCTGCGCAGCGCGCTCTTCCGCGGTCTGCGGGGGCGCTGAGTGGCGGTGCGAACGAGGAAGACCGCGCGCAAGACGCGCGGCGGCGCGAAGTTGCGGAAGCGCGCCGCGTCCAGCCGTGCGCGGAAGAACGCAGGGTCAGACCCTGCGTTCCCGTTCCGCCCCGCGCGCGGTCCGCTCGACGGCGTCACGGTCGTCGACCTCACGCGCATCCTCTCGGGCCCGTACTGCACGCTGATGCTCGCGAACCTCGGCGCGCGCGTGATCAAGGTGGAGCGCCCCGGCGCGGGCGACGACGCGCGCGCGATCGGACCGTTCACCGCGAACGGCGACTCCGCGTACTTCGCGAGCGTCAACCACGGAAAAGAATCGGTCGCCCTCGATCTCAAGGACGCGCGCGACCGGGGCGCGTTCGAGGCGCTCGTCGACGCCGCCGACGTGCTCGTCGAGAACTTCCGCCCCGGCACGATGGAGAAGCTCGGCTACGGCTGGCGGCGCGCGAAGAAGCGCTGGCCGCGCCTCGTGTACGTGAGCGTCTCCGGCTTCGGCGACACGGGGCCGCTCCGAACGCGCCCGGCCTACGACATGGTCGTACAGGCGATGGGCGGGATCATGTCGATCACCGGCGAAGCGGGCGGGAGACCCACGCGCGTCGGCACCTCGATCGGCGACATCGCCGCCGGCATGTTCGCCGCGACTGCCACGATCTCGGTGCTGCGCCAGCGCCAGCTGACCGGTGAAGGCGCTCGCGTCGACGTCTCGATGCTCGACGCGCAAGTCGCGCTGCTCGAGAACGCCATCGCGCGCTACGTCACGAGCGGGCAGGTGCCGGGCCCGATCGGCTCGCGCCATCCCTCGATCACGCCCTTCGGCGCCTTCGACACCGCGCGCGGCCAAGTCGTGATCGCCGCCGGCAACGACGGCCTGTTCCGCAGACTGTGCGAAGTGTTAGGGACGCCCGAGCTCGCGCGCGACACGCGCTTCGCCACGAACGGCGCGCGCTGCGCGAACGAGCCGGCGCTGCGCGTCGCGCTCGAGCGCGCGCTCGCGAGCGCCGACGCTGCGACCTGGCTCGCGCGGCTCGAAGCCGCCGAGGTGCCCTGCGCGCCGGTGCAGAACGTCGCCGAAGTGCTCGCGCACCCGCAGGTGCTCGCGCGCAACATGGCGCTGCCGATCGACGCGCCCGAGTACGCGGGCGTGCTCGTGGCGGGGAATCCGATGAAGATCTCGACGATGCGGGAGAGGAAGAAGGCGGGGAGCGTGCCGGCGCTCGCAGATCGAAAACGGCCTCTGCGCCGCTGACCTCACCGCCTCCGCACTTCGCCTCCCTCCACCACCCACACCTCATCCGCATCGCGAATCGTGCTGAGGCGATGCGCGATCACGAGCACGGCGCGACTGCGGCTCGCTTCGCGCAGCGTGGCGACGAGGCGCTGCTCGGTCTCGGGGTCGAGCGCGCTGGTGGGCTCGTCGAGGATCAGCAGCGAGGCGTCGCGCACGAGCGCGCGCGCGATAGCGAGGCGTTGGCGCTGGCCGACGCTGAGCGCGCCGCCGCTGCGGCCGAGTGGCGTGTCGAGTCGTTGGGGCAGTGCGCGCACGAAGTCGTCGGCGCCCGCCAGCGCGAGCGCGCGCCAGAGGTCGGCCTCGCTCGCGCCCGCGTTTCCGAGGCGAAGGTTCTCGGCGACGGTCGCGTCGAACAGCTGCGTCTCCTGGAACACGAACGCGATCTGCGCGCGCAGCGACGCGAGATCGGCGCGCGCGAGATCGAGGCCGTCCCAGGTGATGCGGCCCGCGCTCGGCGTGAGAAAGCGCGGCAGCAGGTAGGCGAGGGTCGTCTTGCCTGCGCCCGCGGCTCCGATCAGTGCGGTCACGCGGCCGGGGCGCAGCGTGAGGCTCACGTTCCGTAACACCTCGCCGCCGCTCGCGCGCGCGACCGACACGTTCTCGAGTGCGATCTCGCGCGAGAGCCGGCCGACGCGCTCGCCCGCGGCGCCGTCGGCTTCACCGGGCAGGTCCATCAGCGTGAACACGCGCTGGAGTCCGGCGGCGGCGTCTTGTAGGCGCAGCCAGAGCGCGCCGACGTCGAGGCAGGCGAACGCCAGCAGGCCGAAGTACGCGAGCAACAGCAAGAAGTCGCCGCGCGAGAGCGCGCCGTCGATGACGAGGCCGCCCACGTGGAAGAACGCCGCCCCGACGATCGCGGCGCCCGGCACGAGGCCGAACGCGAACGCGCCCATACCGAGCGCCACCTCGCCGCGGTAAGTCGCGAAGGCGTCCCAGCTCGCGCGGTCGTAGTGTGCGCGCTGCTTCGCCTCGGCCCCCAATGCCTGCACCGCGAGCACGTTGTGCAGGCCCTCTTCGAGCGCCTCGGTGGCGCTGGCGCCGCTCGCGCGGGCGCGCTCGGCGCGGCGGCGCATCGCGGCCGCGAAGGGCAGCGAGGCGAGGAACGTCACGACGAGCAGCGCCGCGCCGAGCTGCCAGAGCAGCGGGTGCGCGCCGAAGCTCGCGTTCATCGCGAGCACGACGCACACCGCAAAGACGCCCGACGTGACCGGCGAGAGCGCGATGCGGTACGCGGCCTGGGTGAGCGCGGGCGTGTCGTAGAGCACGCGAAAGAGCGCGTCGCCCACGCTCTCGTCGTCGAAGGCGCGCAGCGGGAGCCGCGCGAGGCGCGCGTACACCGCGGAGCGGTAGTGGTGGTTGAGGCGCTGCGTGAGGCGCAGCGTGAAGAGCGCGTCCGCGAGCCCTAACAAGCCGCTGCCGAAGCTCCCGCCCTCGTTCGCCTCGTTCTCCGTGCGCGATGCGCGGTCGAAGCCGCCGGCGAGCTGCGAGTCGGCCTGGCTGCGCTCGGTGGCGCTCATGCCCACCGCGCCGATCAGCGCCGCGAGCGCGAGCTGGAAGAGCACGCACGCGAGCAGCATCTCCTCGGGTGAGCTCGAGTAGGGAGCGAAGAGCGCGGCGATGAACGCGGGATGCGGCAGCGGCTGCTCGCCGAACGGGATGCCTTCGATCACGTGATCGACGATCAGCTTCACCGGCCACGGCAACAAGAGCAGCGGCAGAGACGCGAGCAGCATCAGCGCGCCCTTGATCGCGAAGGCGCCCTTGGCCGGTGCGACGTACGCGAATGCGCGCGCGAGCAGCAGCAGCGTCGCGAGCGTGCCGCTCATCGCGCGCTCGCCTGCTCGGCGCCGAGGTCGTGCGCGACGAGCCGCGCGTAGACGCCACCCCGCGCGAGGAGCTCCTCGTGCGTGCCCTGCTCGGCGATCACGCCGCCGTCGAGGACGAGAATCTGGGTCGCCGAGCGCACGCTCGCGAGGCGGTGCGTCACGAGGAACACGAGGCGTCCCCGGGCCCACTCGCGCAAGTTCGCGAGCACGCGGCGCTCGGTGTCGCCGTCGAGCGAGGCGGTGGGCTCGTCGAGGATCAGGATCTGCGGCTGCTTCGCGAGCGCGCGCGCGAGCGTGAGTCGCTGGCGCTGCCCCGTGCTGAGGCCGGCGCCGCGTTCGCCGAGCTGCGTGTCGTAGCCCGCCGGAAGCCGCGCGATGAACTCGTCCGCACACGCGATGCGCGCGGCCTCGCGCACGGCGTCGTCGCTCGCGCTCGGCGCGGCGTAGCGGATGTTCTCCGCGATCGAGGCGCGGAACAGCAGGTTCTCCTGCAGCGCGATGGACGTGTGCGCGCGCCAGCTCGTGATCGTGAAGTCGCGCAGGTCGGAGCCGTCCACCGTGA
The DNA here is from genome assembly GCA_016875395.1 of Deltaproteobacteria bacterium. NCBI lineage: Bacteria > Pseudomonadati > Myxococcota > Myxococcia > Deltaproteobacteria bacterium. The sequence goes on from VGRF01000006.1 coordinate 147,279, forward strand.
TGCGCCCCGCCTGCGGCTCGGCGAGCCGCAACAACAGCGACATCAGCGTGCTCTTGCCCGCGCCGGTCACGCCCACGACGGCGATCACGCTGCCTGCCGGCGCATCGAAGCTCACGCCCGTGAGCACGCGGCGATCCGCGGCGTAGGCGAAGCGCACGTCCTCGCAGCGCAGGCCGGAGTCGAGGCGCACGAACTCGCGCGCCCCCGGCGCGTCGCGGACCTCGGGCTCCACGTCGATCAGCTCGAACACGCGATCGAGGCCGATCGCGACATCCTGCGCGCGGCCGAGCGTCCGCAACAGCTGGCGCAGCGAGCTGGCGCCGTCGCCGAAGCGCAGCTTCGCGTAGTTGTAGGTGGCGAGCGTGAACACGCCGAGGCCGAGCGTGCCGAGCCCGATCGCGTCGAGGCCCGGGATCGGTGCGCTGCGCGCCGTCGCGAGCGCGAGCCACGCGCCCGAGGCGACGAGGCCGAGCGCGCAGGTCCAGAACAGCGTGACGCTGTACTTCACGAAGAAGCTGCGCGCGGCGTGGGCGGCGGCGAAGGCGCCCGTGCTCGCGCGTTCGAAGCGCGCCTGCTCGAAGGGCTCGGCGCCGTAGGCCTTCAGCACGCGGATGCCGGCGAGGGTCTCCTGCACGCGCGCGGTGAGCGCGCTCTGCGCCTCGCGCGCGGCGCGGAAACGCGTGCGCATGCGCGGCGTGAAGAATGCGCCGAGCGCGAGCATCACGGGCGTGAGCACCGCGAGCAGCGCCGCGAGCTGCCACGAGAACAGCGCGCAGAGCGCGAGCGCGAAGACGAAGCGCGCGAACGTCGCGACGGGGATCAGCAGCAAGAGCTCCACGAGCTGCGTCGCCATCGCGCTGTCTTGCAGCGCGCGATACATGGCGTCTCCGATGCGCTGCTTCGCGTGGAAGCGCATCGAGAGCTGCGTCAGCCGCTCCACCAGCCGAACCCGTAACAACTGGTTCACGCGCTGGAGGATCCAGACCTGGTAGTAGTAGAGCGCGAGCACCGGCGGCACGAACACGACGCTCGTGACGCCGCCGAGGATCACCGCGCGCAGCAAGATCGCGCGGCGCTGCGCGGTGCTCGGCTCGGCCTCGAGCGGGAGGCGCAACAACTCGGCGGCGAGGGGCGTCAGCGGCTCGCCTTCGAGCGCGCGGGTCCACACCAGGTCGAACAGGAACGCGCCGATCGGGAAGAAGAGCAGGGCGAGCAGGCCGAAGCCGCCGCCGAGCGCGAGCAGGTGCAGCCGCACGGGGCGCAGCAGCGTGAGGCAGCGCCGTGCGAGGCGCGCGAGCTCGCGGGCGCCGAGGGCGTGCGGGGTTGCGACTTCGTGGCTCTCGGCTGCGGCGGACACTCGGCTCCGGTCTCGGCGGTGGGCGCGCCGCGAATGTAGGCGCATCCGAGCGCAAGCGGACGGGGGCGAGACACATCCGCGAATCGAGAGTTCGGCTTCTGACGCCAACTCTGCGATTCTCGCGTGCGCTTGCGTGCGGCTGCGTTCGCATCCGCACCACTCGCGTCCCCATCGCGCGCTGCCATCTTGTCGAAGCGCGCAGGGCACGGCCGCTGGCGCGCAGCGAGGAGCGAGGCATGCGGCGCATCGAGCTGAGCGGCACGCACGCGGCGATGGGCGAGGCGTTCGGTGAGGCGTTTCGCAACGAGATCGCGCGGCTCTACGCGATCCGCCTCGACAACGCGCTGCGCCAGGCCACGCAGTACGGCGGCCGCGCCACCAGCGAGGCGGATCTGCTGCGCCTCGCGCGCGCGTGCCTCGCGGCGAGCGAGCGCTTCGACCCGCGCGGCACCGCGGAGCTGTGCGGCATCGCGCGCGGCGCGCGCCTCGGCGAGGAGCAGGTGCTCGCGATGAACGGGCTCACCGACTTGCGCGACGGCCTCGCGTGGGGCGACAGGGACGAGGTCGGCGCCGCGGGCTGCACCGCGCTGATCGTGCAGCGGGATGCCACGGCCGACGGCCGCGCGCGCCTCGCGCAGAGCTGGGATCTCGCGAGCGACAACGCGCCGTTCGTCGTGTTCGTGGCGCGCCGTCCCAGCGAGGGGCCGCGCACGTGGTCGGTGACCACCGTGGGCTGTCAGTCGCTGATGAGTCTCAACGAGCACGGGCTCGCGCTCGGCACGACCAACCTGCGCACGACGGACGCGGGCGTGGGCGTGCCCTACCTCGGGCTGATCCACCGCGCGCTCGAGGAGCGCAGCGCCGAGGCTGCCTCACGCGTGATCGCGAACGCGCCGCGCGCGGGCGCGCACAGCTACCTCGCGCTCGATCGCGCGGGTGCGGGCCGCGTGCTCGAGTGCACGGGCAAGCTCGCGCACGAGGTTGCGGTGGAGCGCGGCACGCACGTGCACACGAACCACTGCCAGGTGCCGGCGCACGTCGCGCTCGAGGCCGATACGCCGCGCAAGTCCTCGGAGGCGCGCCTCGCGCGCATGCGCGAGCTGCTTGCGGCGAAGCTGGGCTCGCTCGACTCCGCGGAGCTGCGTTCGTTCTACGCAGACCGAGCCGGGGGATCGCTCGCGATTTGTCGAATGGACTTCGACGGCATCAGCACGAACGCCGCGAGCGTCATGACCCCTGAGACCGGCGAGTTCTGGGGGTGCGCCGGAGTGCCCGAGACCCCAGGACATTGGGAGCGCTTGCTGTAGGCCGTCGCGCGCAGGCGCCCTCGTTCGGCGCCACTGCTCACGACGTTGCTGCGATTCCCGTGACGCGCGAGTCGTCTCTACAGCGCCGCCTCGTAGCTCGCGCTCTGCCCGTCGCTCTCCGCGATCTCGACGCACAGCGTGTCGATGCCGAGGCTCGCGAGCTTGGGCGCGAGCGCCCGCCAGAAGTGCGCGGCGAGCGCCTCGACCGTGATGTTCGAGACGGGGAGGCGCACGGTGTCGCCCGCCGGCAGCCGATAGCTGCGCCCCGCGACGCGAACGTTCGTGTCGTCGCCGCACTCTTCGATCTCGACGCGGTCGCCCGCGCGCGGCAGCAGCACGCGCTCGTCGAGCGCGGCGCACAGCCTGCGCACCTCGTCCTTCACGACGCGCGCTTCGACGAGTATGCCGTCCGCGCCCACGCGTACGCCCGTGACGCGCACGCTCACCCGGTAGCTGTGGCCGTGCAGATGCTCGGCGCTGCCGTCCGCGAACCAGGTGAAGTGCGCTGCCGCGAACTTGAAGTCCGACTTCGCGAGGTGGAGCGTGAAACGCGGCGCGGTCATGCGCACGCGACTCTAGCCCGCCACTTTCGCGGTGATATGGTGCGCCGCCTCGAATCGAGGAGTGGCGACGTGAGCGAGCGAGTTTCTGCAACCGGGACGTGCACGCGCTGCCGCGCGGAGCTCGACCTCGCCTCGGTGCGCGTCGGCGAAGCGTGGTTCTGCCGGGCGGCGTGCGCCGCGGGCGAAGTGGTCACGCGAGCCCCCGCGGTCGAGAGCGGGGCGCTGATCAACCGCCCGCGCCGCTACTTCGCGCGCCGCGATGCGAAGGAGCTGAAGCGCCGCGGCGCTTGAGGGCTGGCTCGCAGCGCCGCACTCGCGCCACTCTCCGCGGTTCACACGGAGGAACCGCGCGATGTCTCGCTACGCAGGCAAGGTCGCCATCATCACGGGCGCGTCGGGCGGCATCGGCCGCGCCACCGCCAAACGGCTCGCGTCCGAAGGCGCGAGCTTGTTATTGACGGACCTCGCCGGGCCCGGCCTCGAGGAGTCCGCACAGCAGGCGAAGGGCGCCGCGCGCGTCGAGACGCTCGCGGTCGACGTGAGCCGCGAGGACGACGTGAAGCGCATGATCGAGACCGCCGTCGCGCGCTTCGGCGGCCTCGACTTTCTCGTGAACAACGCCGGCATCGAAGGCGCCGTGTGCCCGATCGAGGAGTATCCGGTCGACACGTTCGACAAGGTTCTCGCCGTGAACGTGCGCGGCGTCTTCCTCGGCGTGAAGCACGCGGCGCCCGCGCTGCGACGGCGAGGAGGCGGCGCGATCGTTAACCTCGCGTCCGTCGCGGGATTGCATGGCGACCCGAACATCGTCGCCTACATCGCGAGCAAGCACGCCGTCATCGGCATCACGCGCAGCGCGGCGATCGCGCTCGGCCCGCATCAGGTTCGCGTGAACTCGGTGTGTCCGTCGCCGGTGGAGACGCGCATGATGCGCGCGCTGGAGACGGGCCTCGCGGGCAACGCGGCCTCCGCGGAGCTCGTCAAGAAGGCGATGGCCGAGCGCATTCCGATCGGCCGCTATGGCGAGCCCGACGAGGTCGCCGCACTGATCGCGTTCCTCGGGAGCGACGAGGCGCGCTTCATCAATGGATCGCAGTACACGATTCACGGCGGCATGAACCCGCACTGACCGCACAGCGCCGCGGCATCCCGCCCAGCTTCGTTGCGCTCCCCTCGCCGTATAGGACATACGGCTTCGGGTCGCGGCGCCTCGCTGGGCGGGCGCCGCGGCGCTGTGCGGCGCGCCGCGGCATTCCGCCCGGCTTCGTTGCGCTCCCCTCGCCGTATTGGGAATACGGCTTCGGGTCGCGACGCCTCGCCGGTCGGGCGCCGCGACTCAATGCGGGCAGCGAGTAGTTCGACGGCTCGCTGGGCGGGCGCCGCGACGCTGTGCGGCGCGCCGCGGCATTCGGGCGCCGTGGCGCTGTGCGGCGCGCGGCGGATGTGTCGCTAGGAGAGGATCGCGCCGGCGCTGCGCAGGTGTTCGCGGAGCTTCGCGACGTCGAGGTGGGCGGGGTCGCAGCCTGCGCGCAGCGCGAGGGCGGCGGCGCTGCCGGCGGCTTCGCCGGTCGCGAAGCAGGCGGGGATCTCCTTGGTCGCGTGGTGCACGCGGTGGTCGACGGAGATGCAGCGGCCGGCCACTAACAAGTTCGGCGCCTCCTGCGCGAGCAGGCAGCCGTAGCGGATCGAGTAGAGCGAGCCGTACTGAGTCCAGTGCCCCGTGAGCGCGATCGCGTCGTCGAAGATGCGGTCCATGTCGTCGCGCTGCAGCACGGCGCGGCCGACGAGGCGGCGGCTCTCGGTGATGCCGAGGTGATCTGCGACGCGGCACAGGTGAGCGCGCGCGAAGGCGGCGTCCTCCTTGCGCAGCCGATCGAGCTCGGCCATCACGCGGCGCCGGCACTCGAGCTCGGCGTAGGTGAGGTCTTCGGGCGAGGTCGCGTCGATCGCGCGCGAGATCTTCTCCGTCGCGCCCCACGGCATCAGCACGCGGCCTTCGCCGATGGTGCGAAAGCCGCGCCCGCGCGCGGCGGCGGCGTCTGCGTCGTCGACGCCGCCGAGCACGAACCACTGCCACGGCAGCACTCGCTCGGTCTCGTGCGCGCAGCCGAGCCGCGCGAACAGGTCGCCGTCGCCGGTCGCGTCGACCACGCTGCGCGCGCGGATCGCGAAGCGCCCCGCCTTCGACTCGAACAGCACGCCGGCGACGCGTTCGCCCTCGCGCCACGGCTCGCAGCCCCAGGCGTGCAATAACAACTCGACGCCGGCCTCGCGTGCGAGCTCGGCCAGGGCGAACTTCATCTCCTCGCAGTCGTAGGCGACCGAGTACCGCACCGCATGCGGCGAGCGCCCCCACACGAGGCCGAAGCGCTGCTCGCGCCCGACGAGGTGCTTGTCGCTGCGGCCCCACTCGCTCGCGTCGGGGTAGTAGGCCGCGCCGCGCGCCGCGAGGCGCTCCACGACTTCCTGGCAGATCCCGCCGACCACTTGCCGCCCACGCCCGTCGTCGAGCGTGAGCAAGAGCAGGATCAGCCCGCCGCTCGCGAGCCCGCCGAGCGAGCCCGTGCGCTCGACGAGCATCACGCGCGCGCCCGCGCGCGAAGCCGCGACGGCGGCCGCCACGCCGGCGCTGCCGCCGCCGACCACGAGCACGTCGGTCTCGTGGCGAACGGGCGTTTCGCGCGAGGGCTCGCGCAGCGCGGCGGCAGAAGCGGGCGTCGTCATGTGCCGCCATCGTGGAGCGCGATCGCGGTCCGTTGCAACAGACCTTCGAGCGCCTAGACTGCCGCGCCTTCTTCCCCGATAGCTCAGCTGGTAGAGCAAGCGGCTGTTAACCGCTAGGTCGTAGGTTCGAGTCCTACTCGGGGAGCCAGTTCTTTACGAGCTTCGCTCGCCTCTATCGAGGAGAGGCGCGATCGCACGAGCCGCCCGGCTCGCTGCGCGCGGACTGAGCGAAGCGCTTCGCGCGTTCGCTCGGTCCGCTTGCGCGGGATCGAGTTGGGGCGGTCTTCGCTCGCCTCCATCGGGGTGACGAGCGACAGCGCGAGCCGCCCGGCTCTTGCGCCTTACGCGAGCTCCGTTCGCTCGCGCGCTGGCGGCGGCTTCTCAGCGCTACTCCGCCTGGACCTCCTTCGAGGGCGCGACTTCGCGGCCGTCGGGGAGTACGCCGATGATTCGGTAGCGGTCGTTGCGCTTGCCGGAGGCGTGGGTGTGCTCGGCGTTCGTGGTGCGCGCGATCTCGTCGTCGTCGTGCAGCACGCGGGTCTCGCGGAAGCTCGCTTGCGCGGCGGGGTTCCAGCGCAGCGTGACGCCGCTCGGCGTTGCGTCGGCGCGCAGCTGGTAAGCGATCGCGACGATCTCGACGGGCTCCGAGGCGGGGGAGCGCAGCTCGTCGGCGTCGAGCGCAACGATGCGGTAGCTGGCGCGCTGGCCGGGTGCGATGTCCGAGTCCGTTGCGCTCGAGGCGGAGGCGGGCACTTCCGCGACGGGCTCGTAATCGTCCTCGCCTTCGAGCCGTCGCAGCAGCTGGTAGCTGCTCAAATCGCCTTCGACGTTGGCGTCCCACTCGAGCGTGTTGGCGCCGATCGTCTGCGCTGCGACGCGCAGGCGCGTCGGCGGTAGCGGCTCGCCCTTCGTCACGGCGCGCTGCGCGCCGCTCGGGTCTCCGACCCCGCCAGCCGCGTCGACGCAGGCGACGCGGTAGTAGAAGACGCCGAGATCGGGCAGCGCTTCGTCCAAGTACACCGTTTGGTGTCGGCCCTCGATGCGCGCGAGCGTCGCGTACTCGCCGGTTGGGCTCGGACTGCGCGAGACGACGTAGCCGGTGACGCGAGGGTCCTCGGCGGGCAGCCAGCGCAGCGCGACGCGGCGCGGGAGATGGCTGTAGGCCTGCACCTCGGCGGGCGGCGCGGGCTTCGCGGCGGTCGTGCCCGACACGACGGCCGGCGCGGCGCTGCCGACGCGGCCGGAGCGGTCGAACGGACGCACGCGGTAGTAATGAGTCTCGCCGTGGAGGAGGCCGCCGCCGGCGACGCCCGCGCTCCGCTTGGGCGCGAGATCGAGACCGCGGTCGACGTACACCGTGCTGAAGCGATCGGCGAGGGTCGCGATGTACGAGAACGGACCGTCGGCGGTGGGCGCGCGATCGATCACGTAGCCCGCGACCTCGGGCTCGCGGCTCGCGTCCCAGCGCAGCGGGATCGCGCGCAGCTCGCCGCTCGTCGCGGCGAGGCCCTCGACGCGCGCGAGCGCGGCGTTCGGCTCGTCGCGCAGCTCGGGCGCCGGCTCGGGGCCGCGCGGCGCGAGCTTCTCGCGCATCTCGCCGAGGTCGAGCGAGGTCGCGCAGCCGAGCGCGCCCGCGAGTCCTAACAACAGCGAAGCGGCGCGGGCGTTCATCGCGGCGCGGACACGGGCGGCAGCGGTGCGGCGCGCAGCTCCTCGAGGCGATCGAGCAGCTTCTGGGCGCGCTGCGCGTGCTCGCGCGCCTCGGCGTTGCCCGGCTCGATGAGCAGCGCGCGCTCCCACTGCTCGAGCGCGGCGCTCAGGTCTTCGTCCTGGAAGTGGCGGCGGCCCGCCGCGATCAGCATCGGCACCTGCGGCGCGAGGGCGCGGCGCAGCGAGGCGAGGTGGCTGCGCGCACCGGCGTGGCGCGCATCGGCGTCGAGCGCCGCGAGGTCGTAACGGATCGCTTGGATCGCGTCGCCGGCCGCCTCGGACGCGAGCGCGTTCTGGAGGAAGCCATCGGCGCGAATCTCCGCCTCGCTGTTGCGGGGCCGCGCCGCGCGCGGGGAGGGCGCGAGATCCTCCGGGTCGGGATCGGTTGCGGCGGCAACCTCCGCGTCCGGCGTGGCGGCGCGCTCGCGCTCGATGTACGCGAGGTAGCCGCGCGCGCTCTCGTTCTGGGGATCGAGCTCGAGCACGGCGCGGAAGGCGCGCTCGGCGCTCGCGTAGCGCCCGGCCGCGAAGCCGTCGCGTCCGCGCGCGAGGCTCGCGTCGATGCGGCTCGCGAGCGCCGCGGCGAGGCGACGCTGCTCGTCGGCGATCTCGGGCGAGAACGCGTCGAGGATGCGCAGGCGTGCGACGTGCACGCGCGCCGCTGCGAGATCGTCGCGCGCGAAGGCGGCGCGGAATTGCACGAGGCCCTCTTCGCGCGAGGTCGCGAGCCGCCGCGAGAGCTCCTGCACGTGCGCGAGCAGCGCGGCGTCGCTCGGCTCGAGGCGCATGGCGAGGCGGTAGTCGAGCACGGCCTCCGCGAGTCGCCCGCGCTCTTCGAAGTAGCGCGCGCGCTGCGTGTAGCGCGCGACGAGCTGGCTGCGCTCGTCGGCGACGGCCTCGATGCGGCCCTGTGCGCTCGGGTAGTCGAGCTCGGCCGAGTCGATCGCCCGCCACGTCTCGATCGCGCGCTCGCGATCGCCGCGCTGGTACGCCCTCTCGCCCTGCTCGAGCGGAGTCGTGCACGCGAACGCGGCGCACGCGAACAGCAGCGAAGCCGCGATGCGCACTGCGCAGGCGTCGGCGCGTGAACGAGCTGACGCCGGAGGCGACGCCCCAGCCGACATCACCCGACTTCGCATCAAGCGGCCTCTTCTCCGCTCGCGCGCAGATCGACGGAGTAGACGTGCACGGGCTCCTGGCGGCCGGAGAGCTGGCGCTCGCCCTCGAAGCGCAGGCGGTGGCTGCCACGCACGCGGCGCTGCACGGCTTCGGAGACGAGGATCTCGCCCGGTCGCGCAAGCTTCTCGAGCCGCGCGGCGACGTTCACGGCGTCGCCGATCGCGGTGAAGTCGGTGCGGCGATCGGAGCCGATGTTGCCCACGACCACCGGCCCGGTGTGGATGCCGATCCCTACGCCGACCGCGCGCCCGTCGTCGTCGAGCTTCGCGTTGCGCTCGGCCACGGCGCGCTCGATCGCGACCGCCGCGGTCACGGCGGCAACGGGGTGGTCGTTGCTCGGAATCGGAGCGCCGAAGTACGCCATCACCGAATCCCCGATGAACTTGTCGATCGTGCCGCCCGACGAGAGGATGCAGTCGCTGATGAGCTGAAACACCTCGTTGAGAAGGGCGACGACGTCGGTTGGTTCGAGGTTTTCCGACAGGCGAGTGAAGCCGCGGATGTCGGCGAACAGCACGGTCACGTCGCGCTCGGCGCCTTCGAGCTCGGCGCCCTCGGGGTTCTCGAGCAGCGTCTGCAAGACGTAGTCGCTCGCGTAGCGGCCGAACGCCCGCTGGATGCGCTCCTTCTGCTGCAGCGACTCGCCCATCTCGTTGAACGCGGCCGTCAGTTCCCCGACCTCGTCGCGCGAGGTGGGCGGGACGCGCACGGCGAGGTCGCCCTTCGCGAGCCGCTCGACGCCGCCGCGCAGCCGGCGCAGCGGGCCGACCAGCAGCGCCACGAAGCCGAGGCCGGCGACCACGCCGAAGGTCGTGACGCCGAGCGCGACCCACGCGAGCTGAACCCGCGTCTCGCGCAGGATCGGCTCGACGAGGCGCGCGAGGTCGATCTCGATCCGCGCCTCGCCGATGCGATCGCCGCTCCAGGTCACCTCCGCAGCGATCTCGAGCTGGTCTCCGCGGCGCTCGAGCCGCACGCCGTCCTCGTAGGTCGGTGCGACACCCGTGGGGATGCCGACGAACGTGGGCTCCAGCGCCGCCGCCACGTGGCCGTCGCGCTTCACGAGCTGCACCGCCACGACGCCGCGCTCGCGCCCGGTGTTCTGCACGAGCGCCCCGAGCGCGAGGGTGTCGTCCTCGATCAGCGGCACCTTCGCGTCTTGGGCGAGGTTCTTCGCGAGCGCGATCGACGCGCGCTCGATCTCCGCCACGACCGAGGCGCGCTCGTGGTTCGTCGCCATCGCGGCGAGCACGACGCACGCCACCACCAGCAGGGCGACGACGAGGGCGCTGAACTTGAGTTGGAGAGATCGCAAGCGCGACTCCCGCCTCCCTTACGAGGCGCCGACCAGGGTCAACTCGAAGCGAATCTCGAGGATCTCGAGCTCGCGCATGCCTTTCGGCACCTGCACGCGGACACTCGCGTCGCGCTCTTTGCCCATGATCGCGCGGGCTACAGGCGACGTGACCGAAATCAGGCCGCGGGCGATGTCTGCCTCGTCTTCACCCACAATCGTGTACGTCACTTCCTCGCCCGAAGCCGAATCCGAGAGCACCACCGTCGCCCCGAAGCTGACGCGATCCTCGCTCTGGCCGCGGCCGTCGATCACCTGAGCGCGCGCTAGCCGGTCGTCCAGTACCCGAATGCGCGCCTCGATCTGCCCCTGACGCTCCTTCGCCGCGTGGTATTCGGCGTTCTCCGAGATGTCCCCGTGCGCTCGCGCGATCTCGATCTCTTTCACGATGCGGGGCCGGTCGTTGGACTTGAGGCGCCTCAGCTCCTCGTCGAGCAAGGCCTTGCCGCGCGGAGTCATGGGAATGCGGTCGGACATGAGGCCTCGGCAGAAGCGGGCGCCCTTCGATCGGGGGGCCGAGAGAGCGCCAGGAATCGCCCCAAGCTAACCAGCGAGCATGTGGGACGCCAAAGAAACCGCGGGGTTGCACGCCGAGCCGCAGCCCCCTGCGCTCGGACCGCGGCGCTTCGTTGCGGTCGCCGCCCTGTTCTATGGAACGCTGCTCGCCGCGGCGATCGGCTGGCGGGCGTGGGCGGACGGGGTCGGGCCGTGGCGCTCGGGCGGCCCGCCCCTGGCCGAGATGGGCCTGTTCGCGCGGCTCGCTGTGGGCCTCGCCTTCGGCGCGCTGCTGATCGCGCTCTCGCGCGTCTGGACCGCGCGGTCGGCCGCCGGCCGAGCCCTTGCCGCGGAGCTGGGCGCCGTGGTCGCTGGGATCTCCACCTGGCAGGCGGTCTTGCTCGCGCTCCTCAGCGGCATCGGGGAGGAGGCGTTCTTCCGCGGCGCGCTCCAGCCCGAGGTCGGTTGGCTGTGGGCCTCGCTGCTGTTCGGCCTCGCGCACTTCCACCCGCGCCGCGAGCTGCGCGTGTGGTCGCTCGCGGCCGCGCTCGCGGGCCTCGGCTTCGGCGCGCTGTTCGACGCGACGGGCGATCTCGTCGCGCCCGCCGCAGCGCACGCGCTCGTGAACGCGGTGAACCTGCGGTGGCTCGCTAGGCGCGGTACTGCACGTCCTTGAAGGCCGCGAACAGCGGCACCAAGCGGCCGCGCTGGTACTTGCCCGTCGAGGTGACGGGGATGTCGCTGCCGAACACCACGACCTTCGGCGCCTTCGCGAATGGCAGCCGCTCGCGACAGGCGCGCAGGATCGCGGCTTCGTCGAGCGCCGCGCCGGCCCCGAGCATCACGTAGGCGCCGACTTCCTCGCCGTACCAGCGGTTCTCGAAACCCACCGCCAGGCCGCGAGCGACGCCCGGGATCGCGTTCAACACCTCGTCGATCTCGAACGGCGAGAGGTTCACGCCGCCGCGGATGATCAGCTCCTTGATTCGGCCCGTGATGAAGTAGTAGTCGCGCCCGCCGGGGCCCTTGCGGAAGAAGCCCTCGTCGCCGCTGCGGAACCACGCGTGGGCGAACGTCTCCGCGTTCGCCTCGGGCCGGCGGTAGTAGCCGCGCATCACGTTCACGCCGCGAATCACGATCTCGCCGCGCTCGCCCTCGGGCAGGGCAACGCCCTCGCGATCGTGGATCGCCATCTCGTTCGGCGGCAGCGGCGTCCCGATCGACGGGAAGCCGTGCTCGCGCATCAGCGCGCGGTGCTCCGCTGCCGCGAGATCGACGGGCAGCATGCTCGAATAACAAGTCGTCTCGCTGAGGCCGTAGCCGTGGATGACGCGGTAGCCGAAGCGCTCCTCGAAGCGCGCCGCGAGCTCGACGGTGAGCGGGCCAGCGCCGCAGATCAGGTGGCGGAAACGCGCGAGATCGTGGCCGCTCGTGCCGCGCTCGTCCTCGAGCAAGAACGCGAGCAGCGTCGGCACGACCGACACGATCTCGGCGCGCTCTTGCGCGGCGGTCTCCCAGAACGTGCTCGCCTGGAACTTGCGGCACAGCACCACGCTCGCGCCCGCGAGCAGCGGCGCGACGAGCGTGACGAGAATCCCGTTCACGTGGTGCGTCGGCAGCACGCACATGAGGCGCGACGCTTCGCCGAGCCCGTGCCAGCGCACGAGCGCGTGCGCGTCCACGAGCAGATTCTGTTGCGTGAGCACGACGCCCTTCGGCGCGCCCGTCGTGCCCGACGTGTAGACGATCAGCGCCTCGTCCTCGGGCTCCGGCGGATCGGGCGGGTCGGTCAGCGGCCGCATCGGCGGCGCGGGCTGCGCCACGTCGTGCCAGCGCATGCCGAGCGCCGCGTCGCGCAGCTTCAGGGCGCGCCCCGCGGCCTCGGGCAGATACAGCGCCGCGCACGCCTCGGAGTTGCGCAGCACGAACGCGATGCGCTCGTCGTCCTCGCCGAGGTTCACCGGCACGACGCTCGCGCCGATCGACCACGCGGCGAACAGCGTGATCGGCACCTCTGGATCGTTCACGAACAGCGTCGCCACGCGCTTTCCGCGTTCGACGCCGAGCGCGCGCAGCAACGACTCGCGCTGCGCAACGCGCGCGATCAGCTCGGCGTAGGAGACCTCGACGCGCCGCGGGCCGTCGCAGAACACGAGGAACGTGCGCTGCGCCGCGACCGAGCGCGAGCCGAGCAGCGTGTCGAAGGTGCGAAAGGGCAGGTGGACGAGCGCCGGCGCGGTGGCTTCGCTCTCTCTCGCGCGCGCGATGCGCTCGAGGGTGGCTTCGTCGCCGAGGGTCGAAGACATCGCGCCAAGATTGCAGCGACCTAGAGCGCGCGCACGATCCGCGCGGCGGCGTTACTCGGCGGGCTCGTCGTCCTCGAGCAGCCGCTCTTCGAGCACGCGCAGCAGATACCCGAGCAGCATCAGGTTCGGGAGGCGCCGCTCGGTCGACGCTTCGAGCTGCTCGCTCTTCGCGAACGACTCTGCGTAGGAGGCGAAGAACTCGAGCGCTTCGAGCGGGACGTTCTTCGCGAGCATCTCGTTGATCTGCGCGGTATCGAGCTCACCGAAGAGATCCGCCAGCTCCCAAGCCAGCTCGGACGTGTTCATGCGGATCTCCGGCTCGCGGCCCACGCGGTACGCGCGGCGGAACGAGCCGAGAGATCGTGGCATCGCGCCACCAGCGAGTCAACGAAAACGTCGGTGCGACGCGCACTTGCGCTGACGCGCGAAACGCGCGCCGATTGCCGCGCGCGCACACACGGCAATGTGCCAGCGCGCACGCGGCGGCTGAGTGCGGAGTTGCGCATCGACTGCGCGCGCCGAGCTGCCTGCCCGCCGGCACGCGTGCGCGAATGCGAGCAAAACTCCCTAATAACCCGGTGCGCGGCGGCGTCCGCACGCGTGCAGCGCCGCCGCGTGGGTCGCGCGACGGCGGCCCGCGATCCCGGCGCTGGGACGAAGCGCCGGAGAGGGAAGCTGGTCGGGGCGACTGGATTCGAACCAGCGACCTCTTCGTCCCGAACGAAGCGCGCTACCAAGCTGCGCCACGCCCCGAAGGCGGCGGAATATGCCAGAGATCGCTCTCGCGTAAAGCGAGGGCACGATCGGCCGCAGCGGGGTGAGCTTTGCCTGCGGGGCGAGCGGCGCTCGCGCGGGCTTCTCGCCGGACGCCCTCGCGCAACTCCGCATCAAGGTGAGCGCTCGGTAAGACGAACCCCGCTGTACGTCTGGGGGGCGTGCGCTTGCTTCGATTCGTCCGTTCGTGGCTCGTACTCGGTTCGGTCGCTCTGCTGCTTGGGCTACCGCAGCCCGCCCGAGCGCTGAGCGGGCGGGCAGACTGCGCCGAAGCCGGCTTCGGCCTCGCGCACCACCGGCCCGGGACGAAGGGCGCGCACGAGCACGGCGAGACGCAGGCGTTGTTGGGGACAGGAAAGTGGGGCCCGCTCTCCGAGAACCGGCACCTCTACGTGCTCGAGGCGAGCGACGAGCGCGACGGCGTGCGGCTCGGCGTCTACCGATCGGCTCGTACTAATCGAGGTAGAACCGCATGAAGAAGCTGCTTTGGCTCGCGATTTTCATCGCCGCCGCGTACTCGGTGAACGAGGTGCGCGTGAAGGGCATCGACGGCGCCTTCGGCGGCGCGTTCGCGGGCGCGGGTGATCCGATCGACAGCGGCGCCGCGCCGATGAGCATCGACGCCGACACCGTGCAGGAGTGAGCGTCGCCGACTAGCTCTGCGCATCCTCCGCGAGCTTGCGCAGCTCGCGGATCGCGACGCCGAAGTCGGGCTCGCGGAACACCGCGTTGCCCGCGACGAACACGTTCACGCCCGCCTTCGCGGCCGCGGCGATCGTCTCGCGGTTCACGCCGCCGTCGATCTCGATCTCGACGTCGAGCCCGCGCTCGTCGATCCATGCGCGCAGCTGGCGCACCTTCGCCAGCACGCCCGGGATGAACTTTTGCCCGCCGAAGCCGGGGTTCACGCTCATCACCAGCACCTGGTCGACGTCCCCGAGCACGGGCTCGACCGCAACCGCGGGCGTCGACGGGTTCAGCACCACGCACGCCTTCGCGCCCGCCCCGCGAATCATCTGCAGCGTGCGGTGCAGGTGCGGGCACGTCTCGACGTGCACGCCCACGCGGTTCGCGCCGGCGGCGATGTAGTCCGGGATCGAGAGCTCGGGGCGCTCGATCATCAGGTGCACGTCGAAGGGCAGGGCCGTGGTCTTGCGGATCGCCTTGATCACTTCGGGCCCGATCGTGAGGTTCGGCACGAAGTGGCCGTCCATCACGTCGACGTGAATCCAGTCGGCGCCGGCGCGATCGACTTTCTGGATGTCGGCGCCGAGCGTCGCGAAGTCGGCGCTCAGGATCGAAGGCGCGATGCGAATGGGCTTCTTCGCCATCACGCGACCCGCGCGAGGCGCGCTGCGAAGAATCCGTCGGTGCCGTGCCGGTGCGGCCAGGTGCGCATGAAGCCGTCTGCCTCCACGAAAGGGCGCACCGCTACGGGAAGCTCGGCGCGCGTCGCGATTCGGAACTCGGGATGCTGCGCGAGGAACGCGGCGACGAGCGCCTCGTTCTCCTCGGAGAGCAGCGTGCACGTACTGTAAACGAGCACTCCACCGGGCAGCAGCGTCGCCGCCGCGTTTTCCAGCAGCGCACGCTGCGTCTCGGCGAGCGTGCGCACGTCCTCCTCGCGCACGCGCCAGCGCGCGTCGGCATTGCGCCGCAGCGTGCCGAGGCCGGAGCACGGCGCGTCGACGAGTGCGCGTGCGAACGGCGCGCCGGGCAGCTGCGCGAGCGGCTGGGTCCCGTCGGCGTGAACGAGCTCGATGTTCGTGAGCCCGAGCCGCCGCGCGGCGCGTCCGACGAGGTCGAGGCGCCGCTGATTGCGATCGCACGCGACGACGCGCCCGCGCTCGGAGGTGCGCTCCGCGATCGCCGTCGTCTTCGAGCCCGGCGCGGCGCAGAGATCGAGCACGCGCTCGCCCGGCTGAGGCTCGAGCAGCTCGACCACGAGCTGCGATGCCTCGTCTTGCACGGTGAAGCGGCCCTCGCGGAACGCGGGATCGCTGCCGGGGTCCCCGTGCCCGAGCGAGAGCGCGAGGGGCGCGTGCGCCGCGAGCTTCGCGTCGGGCCAGCGCGGCCCGAGCTCGGCGAGCAGCTCCTCGCGCGTGTTCCGCAGCGGGTTCGCGCGCGCCGTGAGCGGCGGCGTCTCGTTCGAGGCGCGCGCCAGCGCAGCGGCCTGTGCGGGTCCGAGCGCCGCGAGCCAGCGGCGCGCGATCCACTCCGGGATCGAGAGCGCGTGGACGAGGTGCGCGAGGGGATCCGCCTCGAGCGCCGGTGGGTCGAGCGCGGCGTCGCGCCGCACGAGCCGGCGCAGCACGGCGTTCACGAGCCCCGACGCGCGCGCCCAGCCCATCGCCTGCGCGCAGCGCACGCTTTCGTCGACTGCGGCGCGGTCGGGCACCGAGTCGAGGAACAGCACCTGATACGCGCCGAGGCGCAGCAGCGTGAGCACGGCGGGCTCGAGCTGCGCGAGCGGACGATCGGTGCAAGCGGCGAGCGCGAAGTCCAGGCGACCGCGCCAGCGCAGCGTGCCGTACACGAGCTCGGTCGCGAAGGCGCGGTCGCGCACGCTGAGGCGTTCGTCGCGCAGCGCGGCGTGCAGCGCGAGGTCGGCATACGCGCGCGCCGACTCGACGCGATCGAGCACTCGCGCGGCCACGAGGCGCGCGATCGTCGGCGAGCCGCTGCGCGTCGGCGCGGGCCGGC